>JAOZTV010000171.1 GCA_029939015.1 Candidatus Aminicenantota bacterium | reverse complement strand
ATACTTAAAGAAAAAGGGAAACTATATTGTATGACAAAAATATATAGAGAAGAAATTGATTTTGAAAATTGGTATTATAAAAATGACAATACACACGTATTTTTCTATCAGCCCGAAACGTTTAATTATATTCAGAAAAAACACCAGTTTTTTAATGTTAAAATCATTAATAACCTAATTATATTTTCGTCTTAAAAAATAAATTTTAAAAAATTGTTTTAATCATTTATTTGTGTTAGTATGAATTTCAATGAAAAATATTAAATTGGATATCATAAAAACTGAGCTTTTGAGTAATTATGTAGAATCTATTAAATATAATATTGACCAAATTTTAGATATAATTAGTAAAGAGAAACTTCCTGTTGATTTTTTTCAGTTTTATAATTCTATATCTTCGGTTTATTCATCTAAAATTGAAGGAGAGGAAATAGATTTTGACAGTTTTTATAAACATAAATTTATGAATATAAAATATAAACCTGATTATACAAAAAAATCAGATGATTTACTCAAGGCATACGAATTTGCCTTAAACAACGAATTGACCTTTGAAAATGTATTAGAGTCTCATTCAATTTTAAGTAAAAATTTATTACCAAAAAACCAAAGAGGAATTATAAGAAATAATCCAATGTTTGTATTAAATAATGATGACAGGATAGAGTATGTTGCTACAGAACCAATATTAGTTAAACAAGAATTAGATAAACTTTTTTCAGATATAAAAATATTGCGGCAGATACAATTAAATCCAGCTGAAACTTTGTACTTTGCTTCGTTTATACATCTTGTCTTTGTGAAAATACATCCTTTTCAAGATGGGAACGGAAGAACTGCAAGATTAATTGAAAAATGGTTTCTTTTAGAAAAATTAGGCGAGAGAGCAGTATCTATCGGCTTAGAAAAAAATTACTATACAAATCTTTCTGACTATTATAATAATATCAAAAAAATTGGAATTGAATATATTGACTTAGATTACTCAAAAAGTATTAACTTTTTAAATATGACTAAAAATGGTCTATCCACTCAAATTAAAACAATGAAGGAATAAAAAATGAGAGAAGAATTATATATATATATGCTTGCTAAGTTTACCGGTGCTGATAAAAAATATGAACTAAAAGAGATTGTTAAGGTAAAGTCTTTTATAAAAGAAACTTATGATAATGAAAATTGGGTAATATGGTATGAAAAATATAGAGTTTTGATAGAAAAAGAATTTAACACGGAGAGATATTCTGAATTATTATTAGAGGCTGAAGAGAAAAAATTATTATCTTATTCTGATAAAAAAAGTTTTTTGTATAGTCTTGCAGGTATTGCAAAATCAAAAAATCTTTCTTCTGAAAAAAAAATATCTGATTCAGATTATACAGCTATTATCAATATTGCAAAAGATCTTAAAATTGAACCAATTTCAGCAGATGCGGTTATTGAGTCTGTTTTTGGAATAACTGAAACTTTTATTGGGATAATTGGCGTTTTTTGCATAGGTATTACGCTTTTTTTTACTAAAACACTTTTCATTCCTCTCTTTCTTGCGTTTTTTCTTTCAAGAGTAATTATTAAAGGCGGTGAAATAATTTCAAATTTTGTTTTTAAAAATAAAATAAAAGGTTTATCAAGTTTTCTATCCTTTATTCTTGTCTATGCAATAATTATTTTTATACTTATTGCCGGAATAATTGCAACAACCAATACAATAAACGATCTTCCAAAGTATAAGGAAAAATTTACTCTTTTATTAGACAAAACAATATCAACAGTATCTAAGGTTACAGATATTGGAATTAAAGGGTCTGAGGATGCATTAAAGAAGATGGGTGAGCTACCGCTTTTAAACCTTATTAAACCTTTTTTTTCAGGTCTGATGAATGCCTTTTCGGTTTTTGGGTATTTTTTGCTTATTATAATTTTATCTGCATATTTTGTCTTTGCTAAGTCCGGGCAAAATAACTCTGAAATGGATGAAATTGATGCAAAATTGACATCCTATGTATCTGTAAAATTTATTGTTTCAATACTTACAAGTATTTCATTCTATTTAATTTTAACTGCTTTTGGACTAGATTTTGCTCTTTTCTGGGCATTTCTTGCCTTTATATTCAATTTTATACCGGCAATTGGTTCAATATTTGCAACAGCATTTCCGGTTCTTTTTGCTCTTCTTGTTTTTTCTCCAATAAAAGTTATGATTATTGCAATTATACTTACAGTTATTGAAAATTTTGTTGGCAATTACCTCGAACCTGTACTTTTTGGAAAAAAGATGGAGCTTAAACCAATAACTGTTATGTGGGGATTAATGCTTTGGGGGATTATCTGGGGAATTCCTGGAATGTTTCTGTCTGCCCCATTAATGGCTTTAATAAAAATTATTGGAGAAAATTACAGTTTCAGCAAAAAAATATCTAAGTATCTATAGTCTTTTCTTGACGGATATATAAGTATATACTATAATTTTTTTATGAAAATTGAAAAAACAATTACTCTTGTTAGACATGGTGCTACAGATTATAACGATAGGGACTTAATGCAGGGGCAACTTGATTTACCTTTGAGTAAAAATGGTATTGCTGAGGCTGAATTATTACGTAAAGAACTAAAAGATGAGAAATTTGATATTATTTATCATTCTCCTTTATTAAGGGCATTTCAGACTGCTGAGATAGCCAATAAGGAGCATGGACTTGATTATATTGAAATAGATTGTTTTAAAGAGATTAATATTGGTGATTGGGAAGGCGGTAAATTTTCCGATGTACATATTAAGCATAAAGATGTATATTTGAAGTGGCTTATTGATGCGAAAATAAGAATACCAGGCGGAGAAAGTTATTTTGATGTACAGAATAGAGTCAGAGATGGTATTAAAACTGTTTTAAATTCAAATTTTAATAATATTCTTATTTTTGGACATTTAGCCGTAAATAGAGGAATACTTGGGAACTTATTAAATATTGAAGCTGATATGTCAAGAAAATTCAAATTAAATAATTGTGCATATTCAATTTTTCAAGTTTATAAAGATAGAATAGCAAAATCAGACGATATTATCAACGATAGTTTTGTTTTGCTTGAGAGCTGGAATGTAACAAAACATTTGGAAAAGCTTTAAACATTAAGCTATAAGCATTAGGCTAAAGAGTAAATATTTCTTAAATTAAGAAATAATATGGAGAACAAATAATGAAATATATTCAGGAAACAATGAAAGAGAGCATAATAACTGCCATAAATGAGAAATTTGATATACAAAAAGATGAAATTGAGTTTTCAATTCCACCAAAAAGAGATTTTGGTGATTTGTCAACAACAATCCCATTTATTTTGGCTAAAAAACATAAACAGAAGCCATTTTTAATTGGAAAAGAAATAATTGAACTAATAAAGGATAAATTCAGTTTTGTAGATGATATTAAACTTGCCAATGGTGGTTTTATAAATTTTTATTTTAATAAAAATTATTTTCTAAAGGATATTTTTTCTAATAAAGACAGGGCAATAGAAAAAACTGGGAGAAAAATTATTGTAGAACATACAAGTATAAATCCTAACAAATCAGCCCATATTGGACATTTAAGAAATTCCTGCCTTGGTGATACTCTGGTAAAGGCATTAGAATATACAGGTAATGAAGTTGAAATACAAAATTATATCGATGATACAGGAATTCAGTTAGCCGATGTAGTCTGGGGTGTTCTTAAACATCAAAATAAAACTCTGGATGAAATAAAAAAAATTGATAATCTTTCATCATACCTTTGGAAACTCTATACAGAGGTACATAAATTATCAGATGATGATGGAATTTTACTTGAACAAAAAAAAACTCTTCATCAAAGAATTGAAGACAAGAAAAACCCTGAATATGAGATGGGAGATTTTATATCAAAGGCTGTTACTACAGACCACATAAATGTAATGAATAAACTTGGAATAAGATATGACCTTCTTATTAAAGAAAGTGATATTATTACATTGGACTTTTTTAAGGAAGCTTCAGAAATATTAAAAAAAACCGGCATTATGTACCTTTCGGATGACCCAAAAAAAGAAAATTGCTGGGTAATTAAATATAAGAAAGAAAATATTGAAAAAATTATTATCAGGTCAAACGGAACAATTACCTATATCGGCAAAGATATCGCCTACACACTATGGAAAATTGGACATTTCACAAAAGATTTTTTTTATACAGCTTTTTACAAATATGAAGATGAAAAAACAATATATATATCTGAGGATAAAAAAACAGATACTGACGATAAATTAATGAATAATTTTGGTAAGGCAGATATGGTCTATAATGTTATAGATACAAGACAATCTTATCTTCAAAATATAATTTTACAAATTTTAAATACTCTTTCAAACAACACAAATTCAAGAAATTTTAGTCATTTTTCGTACGAAATGGTTGCTTTAACTCAAAATTGTGCCAAAGAAATGGGCTTTGATATTTCAGAAGAACAAAAAGAAAAAAGTTTTGTTGAGGTTTCAGGTAGAAAAGGAATTGCAATTAAAGCTGATGACCTGATTGACAGAATGAAAAATAAGGCTCTTATTGAAGTTGAAAAAAGAAATACTGACCTTAAAAAAGAACAAATAAATTCAATAGCTGAAAAAATTGCCATTGGTGCTTTAAGATATTTTATGATTAAATATAATTCAAAATCATTAATAGTATTCGACTTTGATGAAGTACTCGCCTTTGAAGGGGATACAGGTCCATATTTACAATATACATTAGTCAGAATTAATTCAATTCTCAATAAAATTGGTGATGACAATCTTAATATAGGTGATAACTTAAATATTGACTTATTAGAAAAAGACGAATTGTCTGATTACTATAATAATTTGCTTAACCTTTCACTATTAGAACACCAGATAGATTTTGCAATAAAAAGTGATGAAATATCACTCATTTCAAACTATACATACTCTATTTGTCAAAAATTTAATAATTATTATCATAAATACCCAATAGTCTCAGAAAAAAACAAGGAAATTAAGAATTTGCGTATTTCTTTATTACTACTTACAAAAAACCGTCTTGAAAAGTTATTTTCAATATTGGGAATTCCAGTACCAGAGAGGATGTAGTTAGAGTTGTTAAAAGATATCACTTCTAGTATAATATTATTTATTTTATAACGATAATATTTTATAGGAGTTAAGATATGTCAACACAAGAAAATGAGGACAATAGAGTTAGATTAAGTAAAGAATTTGATTTATCACAAGAATTTCCAGTACCAAATTATGAAGAATGGAAAAGTTCTGCGGAAAAACTATTAAAAGGACAGTCTTTTGAAAAAAAACTTATTTCAAAAACTTATGAGGGAATTGACCTTGAACCGATATATTTGAAAAAGAATATTGAGAAGCTTTCTATTTCAGGTTCAAAACCTGGAGAAGGTAATTATTTAAGGGGAACCAGGGTTGATGGATATCTTAATAAATCCTGGGATATTTGTCAGGAAATCACATCTGACTCTTTTGCTGAGCTTAATATTGAATTAAAAAATGCAATAGATCGTGGACAAACTGCTATTTTCTTAGACCTTGAACTGTTTGGAATTAAAAACCAAAAAATATTTTCAGAAATTTTAAGTGGAATTGATATTAATAAGACACCAATACATATTAAGACTAGAGCTTCATTAAGCAAGACATTAGGTTTTTTATTAGAACATGCAAAAGCAAATAATTTTGACCTAAAGAGAGTTAAAGGCGTAATTGAGGGAGACTTTATAGCCTGTCTTGCTCGATTTGGAGAGCTTTCAGACTCTTTAGATAATAATTATAAACATATTGAAAACTCGCTGAAAATATCAAATAAAGAATTACCTGATTTAAGAATTATTACTGTAAATGGACAATTCTTTCATAATACAGGTGCGGACTCTGTTACTGAATTGGCTATATCATTGGCAACAGGTGTTGAATATATATCTGAAATGATTACAAGAGGGTTTAAAATAGATGAAGTGGCAAAGCATATTTCTTTTAAAATTGGAATTGGAACAAACTTCTTTATGGAAATTTCAAAATTACGAGCTTTACGAGTTTTATGGCAAAAAGTCGTTAAAGAGTTTGGTGGGGATAAAGAATCTCAAAAAACATTTATCCATGCAAAAACTTCTAAATATTATCAAACAAAATTAGACCCCTTCGTAAACACCCTGCGTACAACAACTGAGGCATTTTCTGCAATTCTTGGTGGGGCAGATACAATAACAACAACGACTTATGATGATGTATTAGGAAACCAAAGTGAATTATCCAAAAGAATAGCAAGAAACACGCAAATTATTTTAAAAGAAGAGTCAAATTTAAAAAGATTAATAGATCCTTCTGGCGGTTCTTATTATATTGAATCTCTAACAGATAAAATAATAAAAAAAGTATGGAAAGAATTTCAAAATATTGAAAAAAATGGTGGAATGTTAGAATCATTAAAATCCGGTTATATTCAGGATAAAATTGAAGAGACTGTATCTTTAAGAAAAAAAGATATTTATAAACGAAAATCTGTAATTGTTGGTACAAATATGTTTGTCAATACAGAAGATGAAGTTCCTAATACAATTAATAAAATAAAACAGGAAGGTAAGACAGATTATTTAAAAGTAAAAAAACTTAATTTATCAAGAATTGCTGAACCGTTTGAAGAAATGAGAAAAACTGTCTCAGAATTTACAAAAAAGACCGGAGAAAAACCAAAGGTATTCTTAGCCAATTTTGGTACTGTAAAGCAGTATAAGGGAAGAGCTGATTTTTCAAGAGGATATTTTGAGGTTGGGGGCTTTGAGATAATCTATCCTGATGG
>JAOZTV010000495.1 GCA_029939015.1 Candidatus Aminicenantota bacterium | reverse complement strand
CACAATTTTGTCCCGTTGCATTGCCTTCCCAGCAGACTTGCAAATTTTTCATAGCAATGTTCCAATCGGCAATTTCTCTGATTTTCTCTGGTCGATTATATGAACAGCCATCAAGCATAACTCTAAAATCTCCAGAACTTAATAAATGATCTGTTATTGGTGAAGATCCCCAAGGGTAAACAAGCTTATCGTAAGGGTAAGTACTTCCATAAATAGCTACCCCGACTATATTTTTTAAATTACTTAGAGATGCTATCAAAACGCAGAGAAACACATATCCCCAACTCACACCGCTTATTTCACGTGCATTTGTTTTTATTGGAACCAATTTAAGGTTGATAGATCCCACTGTTTCTCTTGCTTTATTTATTGTGTTCTCAAATGCAATATTATTAGAAAGTGGAATATCTAATCCATGCACAAAAGCAGATAATTTTATTTTATGAGTTCTATGACTCAATTTTTTTTGAGTATGCATCCATAGGGAAAAAACCGCATCTACACCGCCTGAAAAGGCACAGACCGCGTCTGAGTTTGCAAACTCTCTCTCTCTGACACCTTGCGATTCTATTTCAATTATATTGAATACTTTTGGCAACCATTTGTTCCAGGCTGCCTGATATTCAATAAGATTGCTCAATAATTCTTTTGATGTTGCTCCTTTAATTATTATATCTCTGTTTTCCTGCATAGCATCCATAATAACGGCTAACAAATAACTATCGCAATCATTGTCTTCTGGAGGTTTTATAGAATCAGGGAATTGAAACCATAATATATTCTCTGATGTTTGTGCTTTATTATTTGTTCTTTTAACCAAGCACTGACGGGTATAATGATTGTCTTTTTTAATAATGTTTAATGGCTCTAGGATTAGTTCTTTCACATTTACTCCTTAATAAATTCTACTAACTTACAATCCTGATGCCATTTTTTATGATAATGGCTGTTTTTACCGTAATTATTATCTAATAGAGTTACCGGTATCTCTAAAAGAAGTGATAAAATTTGACCATGTAAACGTGAAGTTGTTATTTTTTTAGCCGATGCAAAATGAAAAATCGATTTATTAATAAGGACATTGGCAAAAAATTTCCATGTTTTATAAATTAATTTTTCTCCTAAAATTCGTCCTAAGAACAGTATTGATAACTGTATTATTCTAACGACGAGATTCATTGGTTTGATAATGTCTATCCAATCTCCTTTCCATGTAGTTTTCGGTACAGAAATATGACTGTCTGTTTGTTCAATATCATTTCGAAATAAAAACAATTCTTTGTCTCTTTTTTTTTGATAAAATTTATTGTCAAGAGGATAAAGAAACGTTGCCATGTCCGGACATAGATATTTTTTTGAATTAGTAAAATATTTATTGGCTGTCTGCAAACTTATTTCGTCTCTCAAATAAATTGTTAAATCTTTATGTTTATTGAGAATAGAAGCAGTATCAATTATATTCTCTCCTTTCTTATAGAATATAGTTTGCGGTAAAAATATTATTTTGTTATTAGGGTATTTTTCCACTATTTTTTCACGGTATTTTTGAAATTTATATAAATCTCCAAAATTACCACCACCCTGACAAATTATTATTACCTCTGGTTTTAAGTCTGGAAATATACCATCCATTCTTGTAAGACGGTGAAGAATGGAGTGTTGGTTTGTTTCTATCCATTTTTCAGTTCCCTTCCATATAAGAAGGTCACCAATATTTGAATAAACGGGATAATCAAAATAGGCAATTTTACTTTGTTCTGGTATTTCTTTTTGTAAAACACTTGAGCCTATACTCTGTAAGTTTTTCCAAAAATCATTTAATTCTGAGTGCATATTACCTCTAACCATAAAAGTATAATAATTCCTATCACAAGGTTAATTTCAATTTTACTTTATATTTTGTTTTTGTCAAAT
>JAOZTV010000170.1 GCA_029939015.1 Candidatus Aminicenantota bacterium | reverse complement strand
CGTTCACACTGTTTCAAGCAAGACTAGTGTCTTGGATGTGATAGAAATTATTGCAAATAATAGAATTAATTCTGTTTTAGTTGTTGACAGTAAAAAAAATTTCTTAGGTATATTTACAGAGTCGGACTGCCTTCCCTTTTTAATGAATTATGCAATTAGTAAAAATGCACCGATAGAGCAATTTATGAAAAAAGATATCATCAGCTTTAGTGAAGAGGATTCTGCTTTAGAAATTGCTGAATACTTTCTTGTGAGCAATTCAGTTTATCAGATACCTATTCTAAAAAAGAGGAAAGTAGTTGGTCTTGTAGGCAGACAAAATATTATTATGATTATATTAACATTCAATTTAATAAAAAATAAACTATGGGACAAACCCTTAGAGCTTTAAAAGAGACTATCTAATCAAATTAGATAAATTTTTCCAATATAGAGCCTTTGTCTATAATTCAGGTAAGGTAAAGTTTAAAAGAAGAAATATAAAACCACGAAAAGTAGTAATAAATAGTGAAGATAGAAAAATATTTTATTCTACAAGGAAATTAAAACCTATATAGATTTAATTATTGTTTTTATTTTGTTTTCAAAAACATAAAATTGATATATAATATTTATTAATTTATATGGTGGAGGAACAAATGGGTAACAAAATTATGTTTTTTTTTAGATTACTGGTTGTTTTATCGATGTTTTTTTTCAGTTTTACAGAGTATTTAGATAGTTGTACTTCTGTACTTGTCTCTAAAGGAGCGTCAAAGAATGGTGCACCTATGATATCTTATTCATGTGATGGCGAGTTTCATCCTATTCCAAGAATTGTTCCGGCAGCTGATCATAAACCGGGTACAATGCTATCAATTGGCTCGTGGAATGGTGTCAAGGGTAAGATTCCTCAGGTTGCTCATACTTATAAATTAGTTGGTTTAATGAATGAATTTCAACTTGCAATTGGTGAAACTACATTTGATGGTAGAAAAGAACTTATTAATAAAGATGGAATGTTTCATTATTATCCTCTTATGTTGATAACATTAAAAAGGGCAAAAACGGCAAGAGAGGCTATAAAGGTTATGACCGATTTAGTTGAAAAATATGGTTATTGCAGTAGTGGAGAATCAATTTCTATAGCTGACAAAGAAGAAGCATGGCTTTTGGAGATAGTTGGCCCGGGACCTGGTGGTAAGGGTGCCAATTGGGTAGCTATAAGAATTCCTGATGGATATGTGAGTGCGACTGCAAATATGTCAAGGATAAGAGAGTTTCCATTAGATGATCCTGACAATGCTATGTATTCAAAAAATGTTATATCCTATGCTATTGAAAAAGGGTATTATGACCCAAAGAGTAAAAAACCATTCAGCTTTTCAGCTGCATATAATCCACCAACAGAAGAGCAGGTACGATATTCAGCAAGAAGAGTCTGGAGTATATTTAGAAGAATTGCCCCATCAATGAATTTATCATCAGATTATTCTTCCTATAAAAAAAAAGCAAAACCCTACTCACTATATATCAAACCTGATAAAAAGCTTATTGTAAGGGATGTAATTGCATTACATAGAGATCATTATGAAGGGACAAAGTTTGATATGACAAAGGATATTACAGCAGGCCCATTTGGTGCTCCTGATAGATGGAGACCTATGAAATGGAAGGTTAAAGGTAAAAAATATGCATGGGAAAGGCCTATTGCTACTCAACAGGCAGGGTTTGTATTTGTATCTGAGTCAAGGTCTTATGTTTCTGATAAAATTGGTGGAGTTTACTGGTATGGTCTTGATAACCCATATACTAATTTTTTCATACCCCTATATACTTCAATTAATAAACTACCTAAATCTTTTACAACTGGAAGGCTTAGTAAATATACGAGAGATTCAGCATGGTGGGCATTCAATTTTGTTGCAAATTATGCAAATTTAAGATGGTCTTATATGATTAAAGATATACAGGATGTACAGAGGGAAATTGAAAATATGCAGTTTACTCTTCAACCTGAAGTTGAAAAAATGGCAAATAATCTATTAAAAAAAAAGCCGGAAATTGTTTCTGAATTTTTGACTAAATACTGTATTGATAATGCAGAGGCTAATTTTAGAAAATGGCTTGATTTAGGTGATTTTTTAATTACTAAATATAATGATGGATATATTCAAAATGAAAAACATCGAGCTAAAGAAGTTGGCTATCCTGAAAAATGGTTAAAAAATGAAGTAAAAAAGAATAAAAAAAGAATGAGAATAAAAGAAGAAAGAGGGGATGATAGAGAATTGTAAGTACTGTCTAAATTGAGAGATTATAGCTTAACTTAGGTGTTATTTAACTGTCCGGTACACTATGAAAATGAAACGTTTTTTTGAACTTGAAGAAAAGGTACTTAGCTATTATAGCAATGCAAATATTGGTTTGTTAAAAAAAGCATACCTTGTTGCAACACAGGCACACATGAACCAAACACGTGCTACAAATGAACCTTATATTATACACCCTCTTGCAGTTGCAGGGACATTGTCTGATATGAGGTTAGATGAAATTTCTATTGCGGCAGCTCTATTACACGATGTGGTTGAGGATAGCGATGAGTATCCAATTGAAAGAATTGAAGATATGTTTGGACAGGAAATTGCTAAAATAGTTGCAGGTGTTACAAAAATTTCAAAGATATCAACTATTGATGCAGACACAGCAAAGGCTGAAACTATCAAAAAGATGATAATTGCAATGACAGTTGATATAAGGGTTATTTTGATAAAACTTGCGGACAGGCTTCATAATATTCAAACCCTTGGACCCTTAAGACCTGATAAAAAAAAAAGAATTGCTCTTGAAACTCTGGAAATTTATGCTCCTATCGCATATAGACTTGGAATGGGTAATATAAAATTTCAACTTGAGAATTATTCATTTCCTCATGCCTTTCCTGAAGAATATAGGGAGATTAAAGAAGCGATTGGCGATAAGGAAGATTGGGCAAATACTCAACTTGAAAATATGAGGGTTGAATTACAGGCTATACTGGACAAATATTCACTTAAGGGTGAAATAGTTTATCGAATAAAAAGAGAAATATCTATATATAGGAAATTAAAAAAACAAGATATTGACCTGAGTAGAGTATATGACCTGTTAGCTTTAAGGGTTATTACCGACTCGATAGAAAGTTGTTATGTTGTTATGGGAGAAATTCATCAGAAATGGAATCATATTCCTTCAAGATGGCATGATTTTATCAGTCAACCTAAGGCAAATGGATATCAGTCAATACATACAACTGTTATTACTGAAAAGAATGTAAAACTTGAAATACAAATTAGAACGAGTGATATGCATAAAATAGCAGAGCAGGGGATTGCAGCTCATTGGAAATATAAGGAAGGTATTGGTTTTTTAGATAATGATGCAAGGCTTGAATGGTTCCGAGATATGATTACTATGCATAAGAATAATAGAAATCCTCTTGATTTTTTAAAATTAGTAAAAGATGACCTTACTCCAAATGAAATATATGTTTTTACTCCAAAAGGTAAAGTTTTTAACCTTTCAATGGGGGCAACTGCAATTGATTTTGCTTATGCTGTACATACAGAAGTTGGCGAACACTGCGCAGGTGCAATTGTTAATGAAAAATTAGTTCCAATTAGGCAAAAATTAAATTCAGGTGATATAATTGAAATTATTACTAAAAAAGACTCAACTCCAAGTGCAGACTGGCTAAAGTCAGTTGTTACAAATCGTGCAATCAAAAAAATATCTTCGTTTATTCAAAAAAGAGAAAATATTATTGCAATTTCTAAGGGGAAGAGGATTTGGACAAGGACACTAAGGGAGATAAAAAAAAAACATAAGGCAAAGTATTCAGAACAGGAACTTAAAGATAAGATAAGAAAACTACATTATCCTGAATTTGAGCCTTTCTTTAGAGACTTAGGAGTTGGTAAAAAAAATTTAGACAAAAAAACACTCAAAATATTATTTCCTGAGTTTGCAGTTGAAGAGGTTATAATAAAAAAGAAGGAAGTTAAAAAAAATAATGGGATATATAAATTAATAAATGTTGATGGATATAATGATATTGATTTTGCTTTTGCAAAGTGTTGTAATCCAATTAAGGGAGAGGCTATTGTTGGTTATATAACTCTTAATAGAGGGATTAGTGTTCATAAGGAAAGTTGTAGAAATGTTAAAAAATTTGTTGATTCAAAATTTCTGGATGTGAGTTGGAATGAAATAGATGATCATTCTTATCTTGTCAATTACGATTTAATCGTATCTGATACACCAGGTATATTAAACTCAATTTCAAAGGTTACAACTGAATTCAATTCAAATATTAGAAAGATACTCAACGAAAAACATAGCCAAAATTCAAGTAGAGTAACCCTATCCTTTGAAGTAAAAAATATAAGTCAGCTAAACAGTATCATAAATGAATTTAAAAAAATCAAAGGAATGTTCAAAGTAATTAAAAAAAGAAAGTAACTTCAGTTTTTAAATTTCCTGATAATCCAGTCAAAAACTCCTGAAATTGTTACTAGAAAGAGTAGTAGGGAAAATAGAGGAATTATAAGTATGTATAATTTACCAATAATATCTTTGAAAATTCTGCCATTATGAAGTTCAAACATATAGTTCCATAATGACATACTATTATTCTCAGATATTTCCACAGGCATAGGAAATCTTTCTTTTGCGCTTTTACCATTTAAATAAAGAATGCCCTCTCTATGTGTTGTAATAAATTCTTCGTTCTCATGTGTTTTAAAATATCCAGTTATCATGTACTTACCTGGGATTATTGATGAGACTAATTGTGGTTTGTTTTTATTTATATAATCAATTATTTCACCGTTTTCTGTTACCTTATATAAACCATTAAAAGAACCGATTAAAAAATCGTTGTTTAACTTTTCAAATACAGTTGCTCCCATTACAAACACATTTAAAGGCGCATCTATTTTTTTAAAAATTGCTTTTTTTTTAAGATGCCCCTCATAAAAACCCTCAGTAGTCTCAATTATTAATTTGTTAGATTTTTCCATATAGACAGCATTATGCAGTTTCTCAGCCCAAGGCTTAGGCGTTCCAAATGCAGGATAAAGTGAACTGGATATCTTAGTATTTGCAATAATAGCAACAAAGGGAGGTCTCATAAAAAATGCTGTAATTGCAATAACTAGAATAAAAAATGCAGTAAAGATACCTAAGCGTTTATGGTATTTTAAGAAAAAACCATAGTTCTTTTTGCCTTTTGAAGTTTTGTTTTTCTTTCTTGGGAAATACCATATATAAAAGGCTGAAATTGAAAAGAAAATAATTAATAACCCTAATATATCAAACAATAAGCGTCCAAATAAACCCCATACATTCCCACTATGAATATGTCTGAAATAATCAATCAAGTTGATTTTCTCATTATCAGATCTGTTTATATGAAGATTTGTAAACTCAAAATATTTTGCCTTAGCGGAATAGGTATCACCGGAAGCGACCTTAAAAGTATCACCTAGCTTGTGTCTAGCGATACTAGTAGTAAATACATCAGAATCTGTGATTATTATAAGTTTGTTATATGAATGAATTATTTTCATTACTTTTGTTATATTATTTTTGTCTAATAATAGCTTTTTCCACTCTCCATCGTTAATATTACAGAAATACAGCCCTCTATTATTTCCTGCAAAGAGTAACTGGCTATCCTCTATTAATAACAGGTCATTAGTTTTTTTAAATAATAAAGATTTTGGATAGTCTTTCATAAATGGTTTAAATGATTTGCCTCCATCTATTGTCTTAAAAACACCTTTTTTGCCCCCAACAAATCCTGTTTTAGGATTGTCTTTTAAAAACAAAAAGTCTATCATACTGCCACGATTCCAATTATTATGACTATATTGGTCTGGAACCATTGATGACGGAATAGTAAATGAAGCAAAAAGTTCTTTATGATTTAATATGATACCTGAAATAGAACTCCATATTAGAAAAAGAATAATAAATAATCCCAAAACTTTATGAGTTTTCTTTGAAATTTTAAATAAAAATCGTAGCATAAATACATCTCCTGAAAAATATAATAAATACAAGATTACAAATATAGGCTAATCTTGTCAACTTTTTATGACATTAGTATGACACAAAAAAAAGGAGGTATCACAAATTATGCGTTTACTAAGAGCTTTGTCCCAAAACGATTTTCCGATCAGTTTTTTTATTCATTATGCTGTCTATCAATTCTATTAATTTTAAAATATCAAATGGTTTCTCAATAAAACCATCCGTCCATGATTTTAAGTCTAATAACCAATTTATTTTCCTATATACACTGGTCATCAAAATAATTTTAAGGTTTTTATATTCAGGATCATTTCGTAATTGTCTGGCTAATTCTGCTCCGTGAATTCCAGGAATCTGCATATCGCAAATAATGAGGTCCGGATTTTTTTCTTTAATAAGCTTTAATCCTATTGTTCCATCATCTGCTGTAAAAACTGTATGACCAGATTTTACAAGCCCTTTTTTTATAAAAACAGTGACTTTTTTATCATCATCAATAGCAACTATAGTATATGACATAAAATTCTCCTCCTTTTTAATATTAATCAAATATTTAATATATCACACTAAAAAAAAATATAGCTGGAAATGCCTGTTTTTTTTTATAGCTAAATTACGAATGGAAGTGAGGCTTCAGCCTCGCCAATTACATACAAATTATGTGGAACTAAAATCCCAGTTATTTATATGCGAGTCCTTACTATATCTTCGAATTCTTTTGGAAATGATGAAATATACAGATTGTATTCGTATAGTTCTGACATATCCTTTTTTATCTTTTAAAGATGTTGAACTTTTGGCAGGAGCCT
>JAOZTV010000494.1 GCA_029939015.1 Candidatus Aminicenantota bacterium | reverse complement strand
ATAAGTGCTTATTCATTAAATGACCAGAGAATTTACTGGAGTGGATTGGAATTTTCTTTTGGCTCTGAAGCTATTATTAGAGTAAAAATTATTAAGAAAATAAAATGGGGCAGAATAATTGTAGAGAATGAGTTTTTTATCAATCAACCCTTCGGAGAAAATATATTAAAAGATGAAGGAAGAATAAAGTTTTTTTCAAATTACGAAATTGAAACATTTGAAATTTCAAAGATGAATATTCAATTAGAAACAGGAAATTTCGTTTTTAAAATTGGTAAAGCATTAAGCCCTTTTGGACGAGCAAGCTTTCCAATATTCAATAATAACTTGAATTATGGTTCACCTTTTATAAGATCAGAAGCAATTCTCTGGAGAGAAACAGGGGTATTTATTAATTTTAAATGGGGCGTTTTTTCTGCTGATATAGCCGCTGTAAATGGAGAAGAAAACAGGGATACAAATTCAGGAAAAGCAGGGATATTCAGAATAGGACTTGAACATAATAACTGGAGAATTGGTGCTTCAATGAAAGAACACGACGGATATGGCTCAGAATGGCAAAAGCTATATAAAAGTCATATAGGCTTAGACCTGATGTTTAAATTTTCAAATTTAGAGTTTTCCGGTGAAGTAATATGGGATGAGTATGGGTTTCACAGGCAAGTTGACAGTTTTAATGAGAGTGACATTTTTTGGCCTACAAGTATTTATTATAGGGATATTTTTTATAAATATAAGGAACCTGTACAGGGATTTGGCTGGTACGGAAACTTAAAAATTGAATTAGAACGGCTTTTAGTTAATTTTAACTATGGTATATATGTTCCAGAAAACATTGGAAATATCTATCATGACAACACAATAAAACGATTTATTCTAAAGTTATCGTTTAATCCTATAGATAATATAAATATTTATTTTACCGGTGTACTGGAAAACACAAAACCTGAAGAAAGTTGGAGACAGGGAGCAAAAGGGTTTGCTGGATTATTTGGTTTTAGCTTTAAAATATAATTAATTTAAGTTATAATTAATTTGTATGATAAACAAAGTTAAAAATTTAGCAATAGTTCTAACTCTTTTTGCTATTACATTCTTATCATCAACTTGTAATAAACATAATAATAATGCAACAAAACACAAAGTATTAAAAATTGGAATATTAACCTTTCCAAAATCATTAAATCCAGCCTATGTTACAGATGAACAATCTACAATAATATCAAATAAAGTGTATGACGCTTTATATTATTTTGATAATAATGGAGAGGCTAAAAGTAGGATTATTGAAAGCGAAAAAATTATTATAGAAGACAATGCGACTATAATTGAGCTTTTATTAAAAAAAGACATTTTTTTTTCAGATGGTAAGATTCTAACAACAAACGATATAATTGAAACATTAAAATTACTAAAAGAGGAAAAATTCTTTTCTCCCTATAGAGTTTATTTGAGTATAATTAAAGAAGTTCTCCCTAAGAGTAAATTTAGAATTATATTTAAATTAAATAAAAAAAATGCAAATTGGCGGAACTATTTAACTTTTAAAATTCTAAGTTCAAATGAAATCAAAGATATTGACCCTGATATATTTAAATCTAAAGTTTTATCTGGAACAGGGCCATTAAAATTTGAACTTATTAACAGACCATCAAAGATAGTTTTTTCTCTAAACAAGTTTTATAAAACAAATACTTGTAAAATAAAAAACTATACAAAAGTAGAATATTCGGTGGTTTTATATACACATAATAGTCCATTAAAATTAATGAATAATGAAATTGATATTATTGACTTGCCTCCAGAAACAGTCTCGGTTTACAAATCTAATTTAAATTGGCAGAAAAACTTTAATCTTTTAAAATATAACAAATTTGGATATACTTATCTTGTATTTAATTTGAATAAGAAAAAATTAAA
>JAOZTV010000169.1 GCA_029939015.1 Candidatus Aminicenantota bacterium | reverse complement strand
AGACCTTGGAATAGAGATATAGCATTTTGGGAATTTTTCAAAGAAAACAATGGTAATATTGACTCAATTGCAGGTGTAAACCTTTGGGCATCTTCACCTATTAATCGTTCACATGCCTGCGATGGCAAGATTACAACAACAGATATGGCAAATAATTTAACTTTTCTTGCACATTTTGGAAAAGTAACATTGAGAGAAAAATTTCCTCATCAAACTAATCGTTTATTGAGAGCTTATCCAGGTGCAACGCCACATCTTTCTCTTGGATATTCAACTCCAAGTCCAGTTTTTATTACTAAAAAGTTAAACTCTCAAAAAACACTAAAAAAGAATATAAAAAAACCAGGAAAACTTAAATTTAATTATTCTAGTATAAAAGAAATTTATACTTTTTCAAAAAGAGATTTATGGTTTAACACTGTATTTCCAAATTCAAATAAGGAAAACTGGTTTATAAGTGCAACTGCCTCATACTGGAGAACATTGAAAAACCTGCCAAAGTCAAATAAAAAATCTTATAATTATCTTAGATATAAATTGTCTGCACTTGATAATTCATTAAATTATACAATTAAAAAAGAAGACGACCTCCCTGCTGTATCCGCTCAACGAAGATATGATAGATATAATAATTATCAAATCCCAAGAATAAAGGGAACCTATTTGCTTCATCAATTAAGATTACATCTTGGCAATAAAATGTTTTCAAATATTATGAATACATTGCATAATAAATATAAGAATAAGACAATTAACAACTCAAAAATAATATCTATTATTAATAAAAAAACAAAAAAAAACATAAAACCATTTATTGAACAATGGATTTATAGAAAAGGTTTTCCAAAAGTTAAAATTGAAATTACGAAAATATCAAAGATTAAAGAGAATAAGTGGAATCTTGAATTATCCATAAACCAAGATGATATTCCATACCATTTTTACTCTGATATTTTAATTAAAACTAAAAAAGAAAAAGTATTAAAGAAACTTGAAATAAACAAATCAACAAAATCTATTAATATAACATTAAAAACAAAACCTGAAAGTATAATTTTTAATTATGGAAACCATATCCCAATAAAGAGAAAATCTTTTTATATATGGTCAAATTTCTATGATGATTTCCAAAACATTAAAATCGTCTATGGAACAAAGAGACAAATTGAAGCTAACCATACCTTTGCATTAAGATTTCAAACAGCCATTGCAGACAGGTATTCTGAAGTTTTTTCTCCTATTATAAAAGACAGTGAAATATCAAAAAAACAAATAGAAAATTCAGATATAATCCTATTAGGCGGTACATCTGATAATAGTCTCACAAAAGAAATCACAGATTTAATAAAAGACAAATATGATTTGCAAACTGGAAAAAACTTTTTTGTATGGCAGGGTAAGACTTATGCTAACTGGGACGATGGACTTTTTCTTGTTATTCCAAACCCATTTAATGATAAAAGAATTGTATATTTGATTATGTCTAATAGTGCATTACAACTATATAATATGACTGATAAAATACAGAGAAACATTAAATCATGGTCAATTTTTAAAAAAGGTAAAATCATTAATAGAGGGTATCATCGAGAGTATTAATTATTTTAATATTAATATAATACCGCTGACCAATAGTATAAGCGATGTAATTGTTTTAAATGTTTCTTCAGATAGTTTATTATGTGCAATATTTCCAAAATATAAACCAAGTATTGAAAAAGGAAGTATTAATAAAAAGCTCAATAATATTTTTTCTGAATATAGTCCAAAACTAGCATAAGTTATTATTCTTAAAATACTCATAAAAAGAAAAATACTTATTAGTATTAGTCTAAATTGGCTTTTATTTGTATTCTTTGATTTAAAATAAATTATTAATGGCGGACCTGCAATACCAAACATTGAACCCAAAACACCTGAAATCGACCCAAAAAACGGTAACCATAATTTACTTTTAAATGTGAATTTTACTTTTTTTTCAAAGAACAAATAAAAACTTGCAAGAGATGCAATAATGATACCAAGTATAAATACAACACCTTCTCCTGAAAAATTTTTCAATAAATATACACCTAAAACTAAAGACGGAGTTATATAGAGAATAAATAAGACAATTTCTTTGAAATCAATATTCTTCCGTTCTTTATAAGAAATAAATATTTCAACAGGAAGACAAAGAAGTAAAAAAAAAGGAACAAAAATGTCGATATTCCCATAAATGATTGCATATAATGAAACTGCTATCATACCTGAACCAAAACCAATAGCTGAATAGATAAATTGAGCAAATAATACAATTATGCCAATAATTATCACTTGCTCAATAGAAACAAAGAATGTAGCGTCAATCATGATATAATTTTAAATCATTTATTATCAATTTTCAATTTTATTTTCTGGATACAAATTCGTTTCACCTTCACTTTTAGCTATTATGACAGTCCCTATACTATCACTCCAAACATTTGTCATCGTCCTGAACATATCTAAAGGCCTGTCAACAGCAAGCATTGTACCAATTATTACTGCTACGTCTGCATCCTTAAAACCAATAGCCTGAGTAACTATAAATATTGTAACAAGTCCTGCACTCGGTATTGCAGCAGTTCCAATTGAAGCTAATAATGCTGTAAGTACTACGACAAACTGTTGTGCAAGGGTCAATTCAAGCCCCATAACCTGACTAATGAATATTACGCCAGCGCACTCGTATAATGCTGTACCATCCATATTTACAGTTGCTCCTAAGGGGAGGACAAAACTCGATATTTTATTTGAAACACCTGCATTTTTTTCTACACTTCTAATAGTAAGAGGAAGCGTTGCATTTGATGAACTTGTAGAAAATGCAGTAATTAATGCTGAAGCCATTGCCTTAAAATGTATGAGAGGATTTATTCTTGTAAAAATAAAATAAATAGAGGGCAGTATAATAAAAAAATGAATGGCAACACCAATTGTAACGGTAAGCATATAAAGTCCAACAGTTTTAAACATTGCAAATCCTGCTACAGAAACAGTTTTAACTATCAAACCAAACACACCTATTGGTACAAGCTTGATTATAAATTCTGTTATCTTCATCATAGCATCAAAGAGAGAATTAAAAATTTTCTGCAAAAAAACCCTACTCTCTTGTTTAACCTTTGTAATTGAGACACCAAGAAAAATTGAGAAAAAAATTATCCCAAGCATATCCCCGGTTGCAGCGGCATTAAATGGATTTAAAGGAATCATCCTTATAAGTATTTCAAAAGGTGAACTTGTTGTATTTATTGCATTAGGGTCAAAATTATCATTAAATGGAATTTTGGCTCCAATTCCCGGTTCTAATATATTTGTCACTGTCAATCCTATAAGAATTGCAAATAAACTTGTAAAGAAATAGAAAACAAATGTCTTCAAACCAAGCCTGCCAACACTCTTACTATCTCCAATACTGGCAACACCACTAACAATAGATGTAAATATAAGAGGTACAATTACCATTCTCAATAGTCTAATAAAAATTGTTCCAAGTGAGACTATAAGTGAATATACTGCACCTTCAGGTTTACCGCTATAAATATTCTGAAATACTAAACCTACAATAATGCCAATAAGCATAGCAATTGCAACCTGCCAATGTAATTTTATCTTCATAATTCCCCTCAATTAGATTCATCTAAATTAATTTAGATTTCATTATTTTCAAAAATATTTTTAATCAAATTAATCAGATTTGACACCTTAAATGGCTTAAATAGGAAATAAGAAATACCAGAAACTTTTAATTTTTCAATTTTTTCTTCATCTGGAAAGCTTGTCATTACAACAACCTTCACATTATTTGAATCAGATTCTAATTTTTCAATTAATTCTTCTCCACCAAGTTTAGGCAGTATTAAATCAAGCAATACAAGGTCAATATCAGGTTCTGAATTAATAATAGAATAGGCATCCTCACCATTGAGAGAGGTTTTAATTGTATATCCATATTCAGTTAAAACACTTTTGAGATAATCTAATATTTGTTTATCATCATCAACTATTAATATTTTTTTGCTTTCTCTAATTTTAAATATTGGAAAAACACCAGATTCCTCAGATATTGGTTCAGTCCCCTGTTTTACAGCTAAGGGGATACTAAGTGTTATTATTGACCCCTTATTTAACTCAGATTCAATAAAAAGATGTCCCTTGTGGCTCTTTGCAACACCATATACCATCGGCATTCCTAGACCAGTTCCCTTTCCCTCAGGTTTAGTAGTAAAAAATGGCTCCAGAATTTTGTCTTTTAATTCATCATCCATACCAATACCTGTGTCTTTAACAGATATTGCAAAATAATCACCTTTTTTAATTATATAGCCATCTTTTTTCACATCAGTGTCTTTAGAAAAGGTTTTAATATATGTAGAAATAATAAGTTCACCACCATCTTCCATAGCATCGCTGGCATTAATAACAAGATTCATTATACTTTGAAAAATCTGGTCATAGTCAGCTAGAATAAATTTCCTGTCATCTAAAAGATCAATTTTAATATTTATTTTTTTATTTAAAGTTTTCTGTATAATTTCATAAACTTCACTAACAATTTCATTTGGATTATGTAGCTTTTCAATATGTTCACCTTTTCTTACAAAACCAAGTAGTTTTGATGTAAGCTTTGCAGCGCCAAGTGATGATTTTTGTATTTTGTCAACATATCTTCGTTCTTTACTTCCACTTTCAAAAAGATTTTTTAAAAACGAAGAATATCCAATTATAGATGTAAGAATATTATTGAATTCATGAGCAATTCCACCAGCAAGTGTACCTAAACTATCTAATTTCTGCATATGCATTAATTGTGATTCTAAAATTTTCTTCTCTGAAACATCATTGCCATACTCTATAATAACCTTAGCACCATACTCTTTTGAATCAATTAGCATAGCTTTCCAATCTATAAAAACAGATTTTTTCTTACCTATATTGTACTCAGCACTATATAATAGTTCACCATTATTCAGAATATCAAAAAATTGTTCTTTAATTTTTATAGCAAGTTTCTTTTTTGAAAAGGTATCCCACCAATACTTTCCAATAAGATTATTATTAGTTTTTTCTCTTATAGATAAATATGATTTATTTGCATAGATATACTTGCCTTTATAAGATGATATTATTACTGGTCTATCAGACAATGCTACAATCTGCTTAAAAACAGTGTTTTTTTTTAATATTTCAGTTAAAAAGCTCATAACCCACCCTTTAATTCTGCATTTTTCTTAATTTTTCAATTAAAGTAGTTCTTTTAATATTTAACAATTTTGCTGCCTTCTGTTTATTCCAAGATGTTTTTTCTAAACTCTGCATAATATACTTTCTTTCAATATTTTTTAATATATCATTTAACGGTATTCCTTCCTCAGGAATTATTGTAATATCTGTATCAATAAACTTACCTTCAATCTTTTCTGTAACAATTTCCTGCGGTATGTCTTTGGGAGATAGTATAATAGTGTCAGGATTTAAAACAACCATTCTCTCAATTGTATTTTCAAGATGTCTTATATTCCCGGGCCATGAAAAATCTCTTAAAATTTTAATTGCCGACATTGAAATTGTTTTTGATTTTAATTCATTCAGGCTACAATATTTTTTAACAAAGTAATTTGCAAGAAGAGGAATATCGGCCTTTCTTTCTCTTAGTGGAGGTATATGAATTGGGATAACATTTAACCTGAAAAAAAGATCCTCCCTAAACTCCCCTTCCTTTACCATATCTTCTAAACTAGTATTAGTTGCAGCAATTACCCTGACATCTACCTTAATACTTGTATTATCACCAACTCTTTCAAACTCTCGTTCCTGAAGTATTCTTAATAATTTTACCTGCAATAATTGAGGCATATTCGAGACTTCATCAAGAAAGATAGTACCCTTATTTGCATATTCAAATTTACCCTTTCTATCCTTTAAAGCAGAAGTAAAAGCCCCCTTAACGTGACCAAATAATTCATCTTCAAGAAGATTTTCAGGAATTGCCCCTGTATTGATACCAACAAAATTCTGTCCATTTCTTTTACTAAAATGATGAATACTCTTTGCAATGAGTTCTTTTCCCGTACCACTCTCTCCAGTTATAAGAACAGTTGAGTTAGACCTTCCTACCTTTTCAATAACAGAAAATATCTCAGCCATTTTCAAGCTATTTGAAATAATACCAATATCTTTAAATTGATTAATTAAATTATTATATAAAAACACAGAAGATTCGTCACTTCCATTACTATATCTGCTAATTAATTGTTCGATATACTCTTTATCGTTAACAAGAGTACTGTCTGCAATACCTGCCTTAAAATAATCACTTAATATTCTATTATCGATCTGTTTTTCATAAAATAAAATAATAATAAGACCGGGATTAAAAAAAACTATCTTTTCGATTATTTCACAATTTACATCTAAAACATCTTCAAAAAAAAGAATTGAATTATTAAATTTTTCATTTTTTTTTATCAAATCATCAATAAAAACTTCTTTAATATCTACAGTAATATTTTTTTTCAGCTTATCGGAACTATTAGACTGTATGGCAAAAATACTCGAATTATTTATCATTAGTGTTTTTTATATCATATAAGGGATTTTTTTTCAAGAAGAATTGAAATAAAATAGCATTATTTGACAAAACAATATAGTATAAATGATAATTAGTATATGAAACCTATAATTATTGATTTAAAACTGCCTGTAGGCTATGAAGAAAATGACTTGATAAAAAAACTAAATCAGAAAACTAAGTATAACGATTTTTCAATTATAAATAAAAGTCTGGATGCAAGAAAACGAAATGATATATATTGGAATATCAGGGTTGAAATATTCTCAAAGAATAATGATTCAATAGA
>JAOZTV010000168.1 GCA_029939015.1 Candidatus Aminicenantota bacterium | reverse complement strand
GTTGTGCATTATCTGTATTCTGTTGAATATTTGCTCCCATTTCTTCCATTGATGAGGATATTTCCTCTGCAGCTGAAGCCTGCTCTGTTGAACCCTGTGATAATGATTGTGCTGATGCACTTAGCTCTTCACTACCTGATGCAACATTATCTGCTGCTGTCTGTACTTCATAGACAATGCGTTTCAAGTTTTCTGACATCATTTTCATTGCATTGCCAAGGTCGCCAATCTCATCTTTTTGGTCAACATCAAGCACTGCTGTAAGGTCTCCATCTGAGATTTGCTGGGAAAATTTAACACCTTTTAATACGGGGTTTGCAATACTTAGTGCAATAAAAAAGGATATTATAATAATGATTATAATAACAATGATTACTACGAGAACAATAGTCTTGACTAAAGAATTTATAGGGATAAGTACTTCTGCTTCGTCAATTTCAGCTATTAAAGCCCATTTTGCATCCTCAATAGGAAAAGGTGTATATGTTGAAAGAACAGGATTGCCATTATAATCGTCTATAATCTTTATATCTGTTTTTCCAGCAAAGGCTTCCTTTGTTGCAATTGTATCAACGCCGTTCTTTGCTACTGTACCCTTTAGTGATTGTAGAACTGAATGTGCACCAGATTTGTCAACGAATGAATCTGAACGCATCTTTTTATCAGGGCCAACTAGATAGGTCTCGCCAGATTCGCCCATTCCTGATCTTTCCTGCATAACATCATTTATTTGTTTTAATGAAAGTTGTATTGCAAAAACACCTATTATTGCACCATCTTTATATATTGGGTATCCTAAAAATGATGCTGGGTCTCCATTGCTTGGTGCATAGGGTTCAAAATCCATAAATGCCTTTCCTCTATTTTTAAGTACTTTTTCTCTCAACTTTGCAAGTCCGGAATTCTTATACTTACCATGAACAAGATTTTCACCTAAATCTGCTTCTTTTGCCGCTGAATACATTACGTGGCCATGTTTGGAACATATCAAAAATACATCATAACATCCGGTATCGTCCATAAATAGTTTTATGTTTTTTCCGAGTTCAGTCCAGATAGTATTATACTCTTCTGAGTTTATTCCATAATTTCCATCAGCCTTAACTCCAGTAGCAATATGGTATTCAACAAGTTTTGCATAAAGAGTAGAAATATCTGAACTTCTTGCAAAAACTTGGGCATTTTCAAAGGTTGTTCTAAAATAGCTTTTCAAATAATGCTTTTTAACTTCCCTTATAGCTTCTAATTTTGAAAAAGATTCTTCCATAAGAGCTTCTTTTGCATTTGTAATTGAGGTCCAACTGATAAATATCAGAGGGATAATACTAACTAATAGAAATAAACCTATTAATTTTGGTTTTAACTTAATGTTTTTTAATTGAAACATAATTTCCTCCTGTTTTTTTTATAATGAAAGTAATGCATCAAGCCAGAAATAGATGGGATTCGAATTCAGTTGGTAACTAAAAGTGGGTGAAATAAGATTAATTGAAAATAAAACCACTAAATACAATGTAAATAGTACAATATACTTTTTCATGAGCCCCCTTAAATATATTTATAAATCAAAAAGTTTTAAATAAAACTTCTTAAATTCATTATATAAAAGTTTAAAAACATGTTTTTATTTTGTAAGTATATATGTTAAAAAATAAAAAATCAATCATATTAGCACTATATTATACAAAAAATGAAAACATATAGAACGAAGTCTATTAAGTGTTTAAATCTTTGCAAATATCATAAACATAATAATGCTTGAAAAAATTAAAACAAGTAGGGGGAAAACAAATTCAGTAAGCCTGAATATACTATTAGTATTATCACCTTTATATTGATATTTATCACTTATAGGAAATGAGACTAATATCATTGCAAATAAAGCTATAAAAAGTGAAAGCATTGAAAGAGCAGCAGCAGGACCAATTTTAGATAAATTATTTGAATATCTGAACATTTGTATTAAACCACCTATAAGTCCAATCATGCTTGAAAGCGCCATGCCTAGAGTAAGATAGCCGCCTAATTTTTCTTTTTTTAATAATGAAAAAGTAGTAAAGGCAACACCACCACCCAGAGCAAACTGAATAGATGCCCTACTGAAAAAAACACTTATTTCAGGTTTTGGAAATCCTATTGAAATTAAAAATACTGTTATAATTCCAATTATCCCTATAATGCTTGATATTAAACCACTCTTAGTTTTATAATGTCTTTTTATTTCATCATTTTTTGAAACTGATTGCAATCTTTCGGTAATTATAAAATATGCAGGAATTGGTAAAATCAATGTAAATAAGACAGCATAAAAGAAAGTTAAATAAGCAATTGACATCATTGGATCTACCTTTGAAGGATCATCAAGCCTGCCAAGAATTAATATAAAGCCTATAAGAGTTCCAAAAACACCTGAAACAATAAGATTTCTGATTAAACTAAGCCAATACTCTTTAGCTTCAATCAGGATACTATGTTTAGACTCAATTGAAAAAACTGCAATAATACTATTCTTTATTTGTTTTGGAGAAAAACCTGCAATAGTTAAAAAAAAAGTCATAGAAACTACAAAAATTAAACTTAGTGAGTCAAAAAAATCTGAAAAACCTGCCAATAATATTGCAGAAAACAATATCGCCATTATTAATAACATCTTGCTTATTACTACATAAGTTTTCATTTTTCTTCTCCTTTACCCCAATATATAATGTATTTTCCATTATCAAATACTTTAAAATATTTGATTTCTGCAAAAATATCAGGAGTATAATCTTTAATAATACTATTTATGATGATTTTATTTTGAATTGAATTAAATGTACCATTGTTTTTTATTATAGTCTTTATTTTATCACCTCTTATATTCTCTATAAGATTGTTATTATAAACTTTATAATGTGATTTTGAATTTATTTTCCCCAAAACAAAACTAAAACGATTAATTATCTGAATATTAGAACTAAGTTTATCAGATGAACCATATAGCTGATAATATACTCCCGTAAACATCAGAAAAACGGATAATAAACTAAATGATAATTGTTTTAATGGAGTTAAGAATTGAGATAAATTAATTAATTCTGTATTGTGTTTATGTTTGCTAATAATTAATTGATCAATTATTCTATCAATCTTGTTTTCCATTTTTGTCTCAAAATATTCTGAAATATCATCTGTAAACACTGTTTTCAGAGCATGGTCTATATTATATTTATTTTCCATAATTATCTCCATTTAAGAAATTTAGTTTTTTTTTTAGTTTTTTTCTGCCTCTTTTAACATGAGTCCTAACTGTAGCTTCTGAGCAATTCATAATTATTGCAATTTCTTCATAAGTCTTTTCCTCAATAAGTCTTAATAAAACAGCTAAACTTTGTTTTTTTGAAAGTAATGCAATTGAATTGATTACGATTTTTTTAATCCTTTCATATTCAATGTGATTTTTTAAATTTGAATCAATTAATTCAATATTATTAATAATTTCAATGTCATTTTTTCTCTTAGATTCTTTTCTCAAAAAATCTATTGAAATATTTATACATATCTTTTTTAAAAGTGCTTTAGGATTTGGATGTAAATTAAATAATTTATTTTTTTTCCAGACTATTATAATAGCTTCCTGTAAAATTTCCTCCATATCTTCTTCTCTTCTCACATATCGCCAGATTGTCCGTATGATTATACTCTTATTTTCAGAAATAAATTGTTTTAGCTCATAATCAGTCAACTATATACACCTACAAATAAATATTTAAAATTCATATACTTTTAAGTCCCAGTTTTCATTTTCATCGTTTTCAACTAATTGATACATTATACCATTTTTTATAGTATGCCTTGGAACAATATTTATCCCCATTGAGTCTATAAAAGGAACAAAAACTTTTTTAATAAATTTACCATTTAAATTGAATAAAAGAAATTCACATTGATCTTTATGTTTTTTATATGTTTGTACATATAACCTTTTTTCATCAATAAATAACATTTTTATTGCAGGAAAAAATGTCTTAAATTTTCCTGCTTTCTTAATCAATGCAAAATTATTTTTCCATCTTTTATCAGTTTTAAAAAAAGCCAGAACAGTTTTTTTATATGAATTATCAATTTTAATTCTTGAATAAGGATAAATAATTGAATTTATTTTAATACCATTTTTATTAAAAATATCAATAATAAATTCAGAATTTGGATTAGCATATATTTTATCATTCATAATATGGTAACCTGCATATTCAGGAGCCATATCAATCTCAAACTTTACATCCTGAATAGGTGATTTCCATTCAATCAAATCTTTAATTTTTTTAAATTTAGAGTTAAACAATCTTAAATTATAATAATTTACTTTACCTTTTATTTCAAAACCATGCCCAATATATTTTCCATCAATATATTTCAATGATACTTGTTTTCCAGTTCTAATCTCATTAATATAAGTTCCATCCTCTTTAAAAAAAGTAATTTTCCCCAAGCTATTTATCATCAATTTATTGTTTAATAATTCAATATTAACACCATGTCCAGGATATAACATAAATTCTCCAGGACCTTCTCCCTTTTTTCCAAACTTTTTTATAAATTTAAAACCTTTTAATGAGTATATTTTTACTTCAGCTTCATCACTAATATAAAATTTTGTATTAGAAACTGCAATTCCACTTGGATTAACAAGCTCTGGGATAGAAATAACAGTATCAGTATAAAGATTTAAAATAAATAATAAAATTAATAATAGAAAAACAAGTATATTTTTTTTCATTTTTCCCTCCAATATATTATAACCGTAAATGATTATTTTTTGTGTACATTTTTATTTATTTAATGTTTAAATATTATGAATCTATGTCAATATTTTATTGATTTAATTAAATATTTCAGATCACCGGTACTATTAATATTTAATTTTTTAAAAATATTATACTTATGACTGCTTACAGTCCTAATTGAAATAAATAACTCATCTTCAATTTCTTTGTTATTTTTTCCTTTTATAACCAAATCGATAATTTCTTTCTCTCTTTTTGAAATACCTTTTTCAATATACATTTCATTTAATATGTTTTGTTTCTTATATTTAGCTTTTATTTTTCTTTTATATTTTTTTAATATTAATACTATTATTATTAGAAATAGAATGATTATAATTGTTTTAAACCATATTGTGAACCAGAAGGGTGGGTGAATAATTATTGTGATATAAGTACCTTCTTTATTCCATATAGCATCATTATTTGAACCTATAATTCTAATTTTATATGTACCTGGATTTAAATTTCTGAATGTAATCTTGTTTTCATTTTTTAAGTTAATCCAGTTCTTATCTTTGTTTTCAATTCTATATTTATATAAATTTGATTCAGGTATATTAAAATCAAATGCTGCAAATTCAATTGAAAAATTCCCGGTATTATAAGGGAAATTGAAAACACCTTTATCTATTGATGAATTTTTATTAGTTAAATATTTTGTTTTTTTTACAGAAATGCCATCAATTGATAAATATGTTATATATATTGGAGGTATGTAAGAGTTGTGTTTAATATTATCAGGATAAAATGAATTCAATCCATACATACCACCAAAAAACATTTCTTCATCTTTACTTATAAAAGCTGCATTTGTATTAAAATCACCTTTTTGTAAGCCATCAGATTCATAATAATTTTTAAATGACATTGTTTTTATATTAAGCATCGAAATACCATTATATGTGCTAATCCATAAATTGTTATTTTTATCTTCAATAATAGCTGTAATAATATTACTTGATAGTCCGTCTTTGCTTGTATAGCGTTTAAATTTTGAGGTCTTAAAATCAAATCTATTTATTCCACCACCAGTAGTACCAATCCAGATTTTTTTATTATTGTCTTCAATAATTGAAGATATGTAATTATAAGAGAGTGAAGTTGAGTCATCGTTTATGTTTTTATATTGAATTATTTCTTTTCTGTTTTTGAGAAGTTTATTCAGTCCATGTCCTGTACCAATCCATATGTTTTCATTACTGTCTTCATATAGTTTATAAACATATCTATTACTTAATGATCTATTTGTTTTGTTAACTGAATATGAATTAATAATATTCTCTATTTTATTATCTACGGTAAATACACCATTATTCGTACCTAACCATAGATTTTTTTTTTTGTCCAATATAATATCAAAAACGACTATATCTGATAATACTTTATTGATATTTAAAGATTTAAAAATTTTTTCTTTTTTCTTAAATTTTTTTAATCCTGCCCAAGTACCGATTAGAAGTTCATTTTGGTTGTATGGAAAAATTATATTGATTGGAAAAGAGTTTAATTTATCTGGGTTATTTAGATCATTATTATATAATGATGATGTTTTCTTTTTTCTATTAATTAAATATAACCCATCATTATTACCTACCCATAATAAATCATTGTCTTTGTATATAGCTCTTATTCTATTACTTAAAATATTTTTGGAATCATCATTTTTACGTATAAGATTGAATTTGCTGTTATAAATAGAAGATTTATATAGACCATAGCCATAAGTTCCAAACCACAGAACTCCGGAACGATCCTCAAACATAGAGTTGACATGCTTTAAGTTTGTCTGAGTTTTTTTATCTGTATTAATGTTTTCTAATTCATTTGTTTTATTTAAAAATTTTAATCCTGACTTTGTTGCAACCCATAGCTTTTGATTTCTATCTTCAAATAATTTTTCAATACTATCATTTTCTGAATTATTTATTTTTATAAAATCTTTTAAATTCTCTCTAAATATATTTAATCCTTTTTGGGTTCCAATAATAATTTTTTCACTTTGTGTTTTAAGAATGGTTGTAATATGATTGTCAAAGAGTAATGATGATTCAGCATAGTAATTATCTATAGTTTTATTTTCTGAAGAATA
>JAOZTV010000167.1:4194-6901 GCA_029939015.1 Candidatus Aminicenantota bacterium | reverse complement strand
CTCACAGTATTCATGCCAGAAAAAGTGATATAAGCTATCTGCCGCATCATTTATTCTATAATTATCTATTAAATCATTAACCTTTTCAACTGTCCTATTCATTGAATGTAAAATCCATTTATCAGTTGTTGAAATGTCTTTAACTTCAAATTCACCATTCTCATCGCCTTTAAGATTCATAAGAATATATCTTGAAGCATTCCAGATTTTATTCAAAAAGCCTTTATAACCTTTAATACGACTAATTGACAAGGCTATATCCATACCTGGTACTGCTTGTATAGCAAGGGTTAAACGAAGTGCATCAGCCCCATATTTTTCAATGATTACAAGGGGGTCAATTACGTTATTCTTTGTCTTGCTCATCTTCTGCCCCTTATCGTCTCTGATAAGTCCGTTAATATATACTTCTTTAAAAGGAATTTCTTTTCCAAAATGCATTCCCATCATAACCATTCTTGCAACCCAGAAGAAAATTATATCAAAACCTGTCGCCATTATAGAAGTAGGATAGAATGTTTTAAAATCTTCTGAATCTTTATCCCATCCCAATGTTGAAAATGGCCAGAGAGCAGAAGAGAACCATGTATCAAGAACGTCCGGATCCTGAATAATATTAGTCGATTTACATTTTTTGCAATTAATGGGGTTTTCTACCTCAACCATTAATTCACCACAATCCTGACAGACAAAGGCAGGAATTCTATGCCCCCACCATAATTGTCTTGATATACACCAATCCTGAATATTATACATCCAGTTAAAATAAACCTTATCCCATCTTTGAGGAATAAACTTTATTTCTTTCTTTTCAACTACTTCTATTGCAGGTTTTGCAATGTCTTTAGTTTTCAAAAACCATTGTTTAGATATAATTGGTTCAATAATTGTTTCACATCTCTGACAATGTCCAACATTATGCGAATAATCTTCTGTTTTTTCAATGAAACCTTTTTCTTTAAGTTCTTTAATTAATAATTTTCTACATTCAAATCTATCAAGTCCCTTATATTTATCAGGAATATCGCCAACCATAATAGCCTTTTCATTAATTATAACCATCTGCCTGAGTTTATGTCTCAAAGCCATTTCATAATCATTAGGATCATGTGAAGGTGTGATTTTAACGGCACCTGTCCCAAATTCCATTTCAACACTATTGTCCGCAATTACAGGAATAAGCCTGTCTGTCAATGGTAGAATTACATCTTTGCCAATTATATCTTTATATTTGGGGTCATCAGGATGAACGGCAATTGCCATATCACCAAGCATAGTTTCAGGTCTTGTAGTTGCAACGATTATATACTGATCTTTTTTATCGGCAATAGGATATTTAATATAGGTAAGTGAACCTTTTACTTCCTTATGTTCAACCTCAAGATCTGATAAAACAGTACTACAAGAGGGACATCTATTTACCATATAAATACCCTGATAAATTTTACCTTCATTATAGAGTGATACAAATACTTTTGAAACTACTTTTTGCATTTCTTCACTTAGAGTAAACTTCATTCGACTCCAGTCAAGTGATAAACCAAGCTTTTTTAATTGTGTCACAATAGTATTTTCCGATTTATCTTTCCATGCCCAGATTTCATCCATAAATTTCTCACGACCGAGATCTTCTTTAGACAGTCCTTTCTCTGATTTTAAATTTCTTTCAACAACCATTTGAGTTGCAATTCCGGCATGGTCAACTCCTGGAAGCCATAATACGTTATATCCCTGCATTTTTTTTCTTCTATTAATTATATCAGGAATAGAAAAGGTAAGAGCATGCCCCATGTGAAGTACACCTGTTACATTTGCTGGGGGCAATATCATTGAGAATGGGGGTTTATCTGAATTTTCTTCCGGTTCAAAAAGTTTTTTTTCAAGCCAGATATCATACCATTCATTTTCAGTTTTTAAATGATCATATCCTTTTTCTAAAACTATACTATTATTTTTTTCTTCCACTTATTTTCTCCAATATTTTAAAGCAATCTGGCACAGCCAGAACCAGAGTTATAACTCTTTGCCTCCTTGCCTCTCTGCCTATTTGCCTCTGCAAAATCTTGTTAGTTTAACTACGCTATAAATGCCTAAAATTCTTTATTATCTATCTCAGATTTTAAACTTGCAATTTCCTCTTTAATAATTTTTTCAGCAAGAGGTGGTATTATTTCCCATAGTATTTCCTTTATCGAAAGAGTCAGTTTATCTTCAACACTTGCCATAACCTTTTTCATGTCAACATCAACAATAGTACTTTCAGCTATTGGTTCAACAGGTTCTTCAATAATCTTCTCTACGGGTACATCCTCCTGCATTTCTTTTTGTTCAAACAGATTAACTTCATCTGCTGTAGTTATTTCTTCTTGCTCAATTAAAGGTTCATCAATTTTTTCTTCGGGTTTAATAATCTCTTCCTGTTCTACTAATGGTTCTTCTATTTTTTCCTCAATAATAGGAACTGAATCAACTTCTGGGACTTCAGGGATAATATCATAAGACACATTATCTTCGAGATTATCTGTCCCTGCAGAAACGGTTGAACCAATAGATTCCGCAATATTATCGGGCAGTTCTTCCTTTTCTAAGACAGGTTGTTCAGGCGTAACTTCAGGTGTTTTTTCTTCAATAAAAGCATTTTGACCACTAAATAATTCTTCCAAATCACTACTCTTTGCTGTATCGGCAGAAGCACTAACTTCCTCAT
>JAOZTV010000167.1:0-4094 GCA_029939015.1 Candidatus Aminicenantota bacterium | reverse complement strand
TATTTTCATCTTCTTCGAGCATAGATATATCATCATTTAAAATACCCTCTGCAGCTTCAAAAATTGACTTATCTATTTTTTCAACTTGTATTTCTTCAACTATATTCTCTTTAACTACATTCTCTTCATCTACTTTAACGGCTTCTTTCTCTTCATCCTCATCAAAAGAAATATTATCAAAATCTGGCTGTTTTTCCAAACCTCCAAAAGTATCCGTACCAAAATCATCTTCTTCTTTATCAATTCCTTTATTTCTATTTTCTATTTCAGATTTTATTCTCATTTCTTCAATAGTCAAAGAATCAATACCAAGATCTTCTTCATGTTCTTTTATATGTTCTTTAAGATTAATCTCATCAGTATTTACTAATGGTTCATCGTTAAAAGGATTTAAAAATTCATCATCGGGGTCACTTGATAAGGAGTCATTCGATTCTTCATAAGCTCCCTGAGTTATTTCCTCAGATGGTTCTACTTCATCCATAACGCTTACATTATCATTTAATAATTCATTTTCGGAAAGAATTTCAGGTGTTTCTATCTCAGCTACTGCATCTTCAAAACTCATATCATTTTTTTCATCTTTTAAAACTGCATCCTTATTTTCTTCATTTACAATTTCTTCATTTACATCAGAAAAACTTATTCCATCACTTTCCTGATCTTCGTTAAATTCAGGAATACTATCTGGAAAAGATTCTGTATCAATATTGGTTTCAATTGCAATTTCTTCATCAAAATTATCTGAAAAAGTTGGCATGTCCAAATCTTCTGGTACTGACACTGGGGGTATAGGAGCAATCGCTTCAACTTCTTTTAATAATTTAATAACCTGAGTTTCAAGAAGCTTGGAATCAAATGGTTTTGTAATGATATCTTCATAATTCAAGTCTTTTAATAAATATTCATCTATCGGTTCAAAGCCACCTTTCATTAAAAGGACTTTTGTATTAACAAGCAATGGTTCATTATTGATAAACTTACATGCGTCATATCCACTAAAATCAGGAAGTTTGATGTCAATTAAAACCACCTGTGGAAGAAATTCTAATATTTTATCCTTTAGGCCTACGCCATTCTCAAAACTTAATAATTCAACATTCTCTATATCCTGAAAAGACAACTCAACTATTCGTCTAATTGTATAACTATTATCAGCTAATATAATCCTTTGATTCATAATTCCTCCTGCAACTATTAATTTAACTCATTTTCACTTAAAATGTCAAGACCTATCATAGAATATATTATTTTTTTGAAAAAATATTGTATGTTTTTTTAGTTTTAAGCTATAATATAATATGATTATTTCATTTATAGATAATTTATTTATTAAAAAAATTAAACAAAAAAAAAAAATACATAGTATTTTCAATGATAACTGTGCCTTTAATATAGACCTTGGAATAAAATTAAATAAATTTAATAGGAAAGATTTTCCAATTATAAACGAAATGATTCGTAACAAGACTATAGTAAAAATTGGTTTTGATGATCTATATTATCTTGATGAAAAAAAATTATTAGAAAACAAATTAAATAATATGAAATGGGCAATGATTGCTTTAATAGTGTTCATTATATTATTGTTTAATTTATACACTTAGGAGCTTACAGTGCCGTTAAGACCAACAAATTGTCTTAACGAAGGCAGAGAGGCAGAGAGGCAAGGAGGCAGAGAGTAGATATAGACATATTGGATATCTTTTTTAAGATTTTACTCTCTGCCTCTCTGCCTACTTGCCTATTTGCCTTAATTTATTAACCGGCAAAGCCGGTTTTTTTGCCAGACGAAGTCTGAGCGAAAATATAGGAGATTAAAAATGCAAAATTGGGTTTTTTGGTTACAATTAATTATTATAGCATTTCTTTTGATTTTTATTATTATAAGAGACAAGGGCGTTCAAAAATTTTTTAAGAATTTAATTGGATGGGCAAAAAAGAAAATAAGAATTTCTAAATTAAAAACAAAAATCAGCAATGCTTTAGATGAAAAAAACAAATTAATACCTGAACTTGGAAAAAACTATTGGGATGCTAAAATTAATAATGAAATAGGCGGGCAAATAATACATAAACTTGATTTATTAAAAGATAAAAAAAGCAAAGTCTTAAGTGATTTAGAGGAGATAAAACTTCAATTAAAAGAAAATAAAGAAAATAAAGAAAGCAAGATCAAAGAACATGAAAATATTATAAATTCAAATAATAATGAAAAAAAACCACTTGAGATAGAGTTAAAAAAACTTGAAAAAGAATTTGAATCTGTTGATAAAACTATAAAAGAACAAAAAAAGCTATACTTAAAAATTGAGAATAATATAAAATCAAATAATAAAGAAAAACGGAAGATCAAAGCCGATCCACCAGGATATTCAACAGACAATGAAAAAAATAAAAAAACAAAAGAATTGGATGACAAAAATAATACTTTAGATGACGAATTAAACAGTATTAATTCAAAGATCAATGATCTTAGATCAGAAAATCCAGTTGCAAAGAAAAGAGTTGAAGAATTAACTGCAAAGATAAGTAGTTTTAATGTAAACATAAACTCTATTAAAGATGAAATTTCAATAATAAAAAAAGAACAAAATGAAGAAAACAAAAAGCTTGAAACCAAAAACAAACAATATACATCAGATTTAATACTAAAAAAAAAAGAGCAGGAGAAAGCTATCAAAGACCTGGGACATCTCTTGATCGAAAAGAGGTTGGACATTCCTCAGTTAACAAATATATATTCACAAATTGATGATATTGATAAGACTGTAGCCAACCTGACAAAAAAACTTATCAAAATAAATAAAGAAGAAAACATAATCTAGGAGTCTGTCCGAGAATAGGCGATAAGCAGAAAATTTCTAAGATTTAGGCGTAATTTTCACAGATTTAAGGCGAATAGTATCACTATTTAACGAAAATATGGGGAGATTAGGACAACTTTTTGAAGTTTTATGCTTTAAAAGTAAAAGAGAAAAACAATAATTATAATTTTCTTTGTTCAATAAAAACATTTATAAACAAAAAAAACAACTAAAAAGAAAAGAATAAAATTTGTTGAATTAAATAACATATGATTTATTATATCATATTATTTTTTATTATTGGAAACAATCTGTCTATAAATGCTTTTGTCTGTGAAGTCTCTTTTTTGATTGGCACATAAAGTATTCTTATGAAAGAAAATGTGCATGTCAAATTAGATTATTATTGCAATAATCCTCTAATTTAGGTAAAATTAATTATGGAAAACACAAACAATATAATATCAAAAGATTTACTTGAAGTTTTAGCCTGTCCTTCGTGCAGAGGAGATATTGAATTAATTGAATATAAACCAAAAACATTCGGACTTGAATGTGCAAAATGTGAATGTATCTATCCTATAAAAGATGGTATTCCAATAATGCTTATTGATGAAGCAATCAAAAAAAAGATTTAAATTAAACATTACCTATTAATGGAAATAAAAAACATCCTCTTAATTCGGTTACGATTATTAGGAGATATTGTATTTACAATACCGACAATTGGTTTAATCAAAAAGAACTATCCAGATGCCAATATATATTATATGGTTGAGGAAGAATTTGAAGGAATAGGAAAACTGCTTCCGGATATATCTGAATTAATCGTTATTCCAAGAAAAATGGGGATTAAGGCAATGCTCCGACTTAGAAAAAGAATAAAAGCAATTGGTTTTGATGTTTTAATTGACCTTCATTCAGGACCAAAAAGTTCTCAAATTGCATTGCTTAGTGGAATAAAGAAAAAAATTGGATATACAGTCCCATTCAGGAGTTGGATATACGATGTAAAGATTAACAGAACACAGAAAAAACCTTATATTCATTCTGTATATAATCAAATTCGATTATTAGAGGGAATTGGAATAAAGGTTGATAGTGGTAATATACCATATTATCCTGAGGTCACTTCCGGTGATTTCTCTTCCACAAACCACAAACCACAAACTACAAACGAAATAACCATACACGTTGGGGCTGGAAATGAATTTAGAGATTGGGGTACAGATAGATATATTTCTCTATCAAAGAAACTAATAGATAATGGTTATTCTGTATCTTTAA
>JAOZTV010000166.1 GCA_029939015.1 Candidatus Aminicenantota bacterium | reverse complement strand
AATATCTGCCTGAACTGTACCCCTTACCTTGGAGATAGTGTCTGTTTTTATTTTATTATATATTTCTAAATCTAATATTTGGTCACCGGTAACTCCGAGAAGCATCAGTCCTAAGCCGTCATTTCCGTCTGGAAGATTACCTTGATAAGCTGGTCTTTTCACTCCTTTGTCTTTATATAGTTTTTTGATTTTTTCTTCTTTTATTTTTATTAATTTATTTTTTATAATGTATTTTTCACATTCCTGATCAATGGCACAATTTAAAAAATATCCAACCATAATTGGAGCAGGTCCATTAATTGTCATAGAAACAGAAGTCTTGGGATCGGTTAAATCAAAACCAGAATAAAGTTTTTTTGCATCGTCAAGACAGGCAATAGATACACCTGCATTTCCTATCTTTCCATAGATGTCAGGACGCACATCAGGGTCAGCACCATAGAGAGTTACCGAATCAAAGGCAGTTGATAGCCTTTTTGCAGGTAAGCCCATTGATACATAGTGAAATCTTCTATTAGTCCTTTCAGGTCCACCCTCACCTGCAAACATCCTTGTAGGGTCTTCTCCCTCTCTTTTAAATGGAAAGACGCCGGCAGTATATGGATATTCTCCTGGGACATTTTCAAGTAAATTCCATTTTAAAATATCTCCCCAACCTTTATATTTTGGCATAGATATCTTTGGTATCTTTGTATGTGAAAGACTCTCTGTAGTTGTTGCAATTTTTATTTCTTTATCTCTAACCTTAAATGTAAAGAATTCTTTTTTATATTCATCTTTTCTTTTTTCCCAATTTTCTAATATTTTTTTATTATCAATTGAAACTTTATCATTTATCTCTTCAGAAAGTTCTAAAAGAGATTTATCCAATTTGATGTTTTTTGATTTTAAAAGTTTTAATGAATTTTTAACTCCCCAAAGATCATCGGCATTTTTAGATTGTTCTTCAATCCATTCTCTGTCTTTTCTGATAGTCTCAGATATTTCTGCAAGATATCTATATCGTTTAGGCGGTATGATAAATGCTCTCTCAGGTTCAATTATTTTGCTTTGAATTTCAAGCTTATTCGCAAAACCAATTTTTTTGATTATCTTTTCAAATAATATATTCGTTCCTGAATCGTTGAATTTTGATGCAATTGTTCCATATACAGGCAGATCGTCATCCTCTGTATCCCATAATTCATTATTTCTTCTATACTGTTTTTTTACATCTCTAATAGCATCAAGAGCACCTCGTTTGTCAAATTTATTTATGACAACAATATCAGCAAAGTCGAGCATATCTATTTTTTCCAATTGTGTGCCTGCTCCATACTCAGGTGTCATTACATAGACCGAGAGATCAGCAAATTCTGTTACCTCGGTATCTGATTGTCCAATACCAGATGTTTCAAGAATAATCAGATCAAAATTCGCGGTTTTTAAGACTTCTATTGCTCCAGCGATATTTTCTGACAGAGCTAAATTTGCTCTCCTTGTTGCAAGAGAACGCATATATACCCTGTCATTATTTATTGCGTTCATTCTTATACGGTCACCAAGAAATGCACCACCTGTTTTTTTTTTTGAAGGATCAACCGAAATTATACCTACGGTCTTATCATTAAAATATGTTAAATATCTATTAATAAACTCATCTACAAGTGATGATTTTCCTGCTCCACCAGTACCTGTTATTCCAATAACCGGAATTTTGTTGTTATTTTTATATTCTTTAAGTCTATTTAATATATCGTCTTTATCTTCAGGGTAATTTTCGATACCTGAAATTGCTCTTGCAATTGAAAAAAAATCACCTAAAGAAGCCATTTTTATTTCTTCATTACTTATATTCTTTCCAGTAGGAAAATCACATCTTTTTAAAAGATCTTCTATCATTCCATTCAAACCGAGATTTCGTCCATCATCAGGGGAGTAAATCCTCTCAATGCCATATTCTTCCAATTCTTTTATTTCATCAGGTAGAATAACTCCACCACCTCCTGCAAAAATTTTGATATGCTGACAGTTTTTTTCTTTAAGCAAATCAAAGGTATATTTCAGATACTCTAAATGTCCACCCTGATATGAAGTGACGGCAATTGCGTTTGCATCCTCTGAAATTGCACAATCAACAATTTCTTTGACTGACCGATTATGTCCAAGATGAATAATTTCACAACCATAAGACTGGATTAATCGTCTCATAATATTGATTGCAGCATCATGTCCATCGTAAAGAGATGCCGCTGTGACTATTCGTATTATATTCTCAGGTTTGTATTTTTTTGTATCTGACATTTTTTATCTCCAATTTTTAGAAGGCAAGGAGGCAGAGAGGCAATAAGGCAAGGAGTAAGAACTAAAAAAATATCTATCAAGATTCTTTTTATTACTAACTATTTGCCTCTCTGCCTACTTGCCTCCCTGCCTAACTAATTTACGCAAGTAAATTAGAAGCTATTACCAATCTCATTATTTCTGATGTTCCTTCATATATTTCTGTTATTTTTGCATCTCTGAGGTATCTTTCTACATTAAACTCATCTGTATATCCATAACCGCCAAATACCTGTATTGCTTTTGAAGCACAAAACATTGATACTTCTGATGCTTTAAGTTTTGCCATTGCTGCTTCTTTTGAGTATCTAAGTCCTTTGTCTTTCATTAAGGAGGCTCTATATACAAGTAACCATGCTGCTTCATACTCTGTCCACATATCTGCTATCATCCATTGGATAGCCTGGAGTTTTGCAATTGGAGCACCAAATTGTTCTCTTTCCTTTGCATAAGCGATTGCATCGGTAATTGCAGCTTTAGAAATCCCTAATGCTTGAGATGCAATTCCAAGTCTTCCACCATCGAGAGTTACCAGAGCGACTTTAAAGCCTTTACCTACTTCTCCCAATAGATTTTCCTTTGGGATTTTACAGTCTTCAAATATTAACTCTGCAGTTGAAGATGCTTTGATACCTAATTTATGTTCAAGCTTTCCAATTGTAAAGCCGGGTGTATCCTTTTCTACAATAAAAGCACTTATACCTCTTGTTCCTTTTGATGGGTCAGTTAATGCAAATACAATAGTAATTTCTGCTTCTTTTCCATTTGTTATAAAGTGTTTTGTTCCATTTAAAACCCAATTATCTCCATCAAGTTTTGCAGTTGTTTTTAATGAACCAGCATCAGAACCTGCTCCCGGCTCAGTAAGGGCATGACATCCGATATGTTTTCCTGAACAAAGGTCGGGCATATATTTTTTTTTCTGTTCTTCTGTTCCAAATCTATAAATAGGGTCTATTGCAAGCGATGAATGAGCTGAAATTATAACACCGGTTGAAGCACAATGCTTTGATATTTCTTCTATAGCAACCATATATGAAATATTATCCATACCTGCACCACCATATTCTTCAGGATATGTTATTCCCATTAAGCCTAATTCTCCGGCCTTTTCAATAATATCAGCTGGAAACCTACCATTTTTCTCATTTTCAGAAGCGACTGGTTTAATCTCATTTTCAGAGAATTTTGCAACCATATCCCTTATCATATTCTGTTCTTCATTCAATAAATAATCCATTAATTCCTCCTTATAAATACTTAATAGTAATTATAAGTTAAAAATATAAATTTATCAAACATAAAATTGAGCACATTTGTTTACATTAGCTAAATAGATATCACTGGAAACGATATTTGCAATATATCTGTTTTACTATATAATTATAAATGATTAGCAAAGATAAGAAATTAATTTTTATTGATATTGATGATGTTATTGCTAAAACGAGTGCATCTGTTTTAGATTTAGCTAAAGAACTTTTTAACAAAAGTTTAAAACACGAAGATCTGACCTCTTTTGATCTTGAAAAGACACTTAATTTGTCTTCATCAGAAATGGATATGTTTTTTAAAGAATTACATAATGAAGATTTATTGATAAATACTCCATTGATAAGTGATGCTAAAATTTCTTTAGAAAAAATAAAGGAAATGGGGTATATAATTTATCTTATAACTGGAAGACTTCCAAGCACCTATGATGTAACAAAAAAATGGTTAAAAAAAAATGAAATTTATTATGATTTTTTATATTTTGCTGATAAGTATTCAAGGTATCCTGAAAAGAAAAATGAGTCCCATATTTTGTCTATGGATAAATTATCAGATATTAGTTTTACCCTTGCAGTTGAAGATTCGTTAATCATGGCAAGATGGTTTTCAAAAAGAAAAACAAAGGTAGCACTTTTAGACAATCCCTGGAATAGAGAGAAAACCGGAGAATCTATAAAAAGATGCCATAATTGGAATGAGGTACTGGTTTACTTGCAAACTCTTTAATATTTATCCTTTTATTACTCCAATTGGACTCAATTTGATTAGAGGTTTGATAAGATCATTCTGATCTTCTATTACTTCATCAATGTTTTTATATGCCTGGGGAGCCTCTCCAAAATCAAATTCACCTGCTTTTTTATATTTTCCTCTTTTTTTTGTTTTTTTCCATCTATCATGGACAATTCCCTCCATTGCTTTATCACAAATATCCATTGTCAGCTCGTTACTGGCTTTAGTTCTTGACATTTTCCTGCCTGCTCCATGAGAACAGGACATAAATGATTCCTCGTTTCCCAGTCCCTGTACAATATATGAAGAAGTACCCATACTTCCAGGAATAATTCCAATTTCATTGTTTTTTGCTGATGTTGCTCCCTTTCTATGTACCCAGAGATCTTGTCCGAAATGATTTTCCAGATTTGCATAATTATGATGAATATTTATATCTCTTTTAAAAGTAATGTTTTTGAGGTTTTCTGAGATTATTTTTTTAAACCTATCCATCATTCTTTCTCTGTTTTCCTTAGCATATAATAATGCAAAATTCATATCTCTAATGTAATTTTGCCCTTCATTGCTGTTTGTAGGCAAAAAAGCTAAGTCTTTGTTTGGAATATCAAAATTTAATTTTTTATTTAATGAAAGAGCAGTTTTATGATAAAAATTTGCAATTCTATAACCCAGATTGCGTGAACCTGAATGAAGCATTAACCATAATAATCCATCCTCACTTTTCTGCATTTCTAAAAAATGATTACCCCCACCAAGAGTACCAAGGTTTTTAGCAGCAAGGCTCCATGAACGTTCATCGAGCCAGCCAGGAAGTGATTTATCTTTAAAATCAGGTTCTTCAAGTTGTTCAATTGAGACTAAATATTGTCTAAAACCATCCCATACCTGTCTTTTTTTATGGGAATGTCCCTCTCCAACAGGAATTAATTCCTTTATTTGATCAAGAATATTTCTGATTTTACTTTTGTTTTCAAATCCAGAAACAGGGAAATTTGTCTCAATAGCAGACATTCCACAGCCTATATCAACTCCAACAGCATTTGGGATAACACCGTCCAAACATCCAATGACACCGCCTATAGGCATACCATATCCACTATGACAATCAGGCATTAAGGCAATATGGCTAAAAACAATTGGATGATTAGCTAAATCTTTAGCCTGTTTTAATGCCCCATCCTCAATATCCTCACACCAGGATTTAATATGAACTTTCATTCCATGTCTTGTATATTTTATCCATTTCATTTTAATAAATATACTTGAAATTATTATTTATTGCAAACAAACAATTTGATAATACTACGTTTTTCTGATAATATAATCTATGTATGTTATGGGTATAGAAACCTCTTGTGATGAGACTGCTGTTTCAATTATTGAGAGGGGAAATAAAGACAGGGTTATTTGTGAGAAGATTAAATCTCAAATTCCAATTCATAAAAAGTATGGTGGTATAGTTCCTGAAATTGCGTCAAGAAGTCATTATGAAGCTATTTCCTATCTTACTAAAGAAGCTTTAGAAGAAGCTAATCTGAAGATAGAAGATATAGACCTTATTGCTTTAACTCAGGGACCTGGTTTAATTGGTTCATTATTAGTTGGTCTATCTTTTGCAAAGGCTCTTGCTTATTCAAAAAAAATCCCACTCGTTATGGTTGACCATATTGATGCACATATTGAATCACCCTTTATTACTAATAAGGGTATAGAATATCCCTTATTATCTCTGGTAGTTTCAGGTGGTCATACTTCAATTTTTCATAAGAAATCAAAATTTGAATCTGAATTAATATCTAAGACACGTGATGATGCTATCGGTGAGGTTATGGATAAGGTCGCAAAATATTTTGGTTTAGGTTATCCTGGAGGTCCAATTATTGATAAAAATTATCCAAAAGGAGATCCAAAAGCATATAATTTCACAATTCCAAGAATGAGCGATGGATCAAACGACCTTTCTTTCTCCGGTTATAAAACTGCTGTTATTAATTATGGGAAAAAAGATGGGATTGAAAAAAACACAAAAGAATTTTATGATCTTTGTGCTTCATTTTTAAATTCAATAGTTAAATATTTATTAAAAAAAACAAAGAATGCTATTTCAGAAATTAATGAAAAAAATATAAAATCACTGTCAATTGCCGGTGGTGTGAGTAGAAATTCAAGATTAAGAGAGGCATTTAAAGAAGAATTTGGAAAATCAGACATAATACTATATATGCCTGAACCTATATATTGCACAGATAATGGTTCAATGGTGGCCTGGCTTGGGTATGAGAAATTTAAGAATTTCCCTGAGAAGGATTATTTTGATTATTCATCAAACGTTTATTCAAGAGCGACATTTCGGACAAAAAATAATAGACATAGATGATTAAAATGAAGAAGGTTTAATTCAAAATGGAAAAAAGAGGAAAATGGGGCTCAAAATTTGGTTTTATTCTTGCAGCTTCCGGTTCTGCAATAGGTCTTGGTAATATTTGGAGATTTCCTTATACTGCCGGCCAAAATGGTGGTGCACTCTTTGTAATGCTGTACTTGATAGCAATTGTCTGTATAGCATTGCCGGT
>JAOZTV010000165.1 GCA_029939015.1 Candidatus Aminicenantota bacterium | reverse complement strand
CTTTGACAGAGATAAAATAAAAAAAGAATGGCGTAATAAACTATATAGAAAAGAAGTAGAATATAAAAAAGAAATATTCACAATCTGGGGAATCTAATTTTTTTTTGAGGATAAGCAAGAATAACAACTTTTTAATGCCAGACGAATTTTTTTTCATTTTCATCATCAATATTTTCTATAGAAGTCCACTTTTCATTTACAATCAAAACAAAGTTACATATAATGAAATACAATTTCTTTATATGTAACCTATAAATATATTACTTAATAATAAATGATTATCAAAAAAAATTATTTATATGGTACATGAAGTCAATCTAATGGCTCACCAAGCTTATTCCATCCTCTGAGTTTATATACTTTCTGGACTAAATCGTTAAATAGTTTTTTGTCTAATATTTTATCTTTCATAAATCCAGCAGGTGCAGCAAGTTGGAAAAATCTTTCAGGCAAAATATCATCTGTATTTTTTCTGCCATTGCGGATATTATATCTTCGGGACAAATCAGTTATTCTTGCACCAACTTTGCGAAGAGATTCTTCGTTAAATTTCATTCCTGTAGCAGCATTTAAAAGTTCAGACAGTCTATCTAATCCCAAAGGAACGAAATCACATATTACTAAACAATTACGTGCATTTACCTCATTTTGCCCATCTATAACAGTGGAAGGAATATCTTCAATTTTAAAAATATCGCCAACTTCTGTTTCAGTTAACCACAGTCTGGTATGACTGGCAAAGTCTGATACGGAAAGCGAAACGCCCATTGTAAGGCTTCCTAAAGGATTTACTCCTGAAATTTCCATACCATAGATATTTATAGCAAAATTTTTACTATCTTTTCCAATTTTTTCTGATGCTATTTTTGTCCCATCTGCAAATATCTCTCCAACACCCTGTCTTTTTGCAATTAGTTTGATAAATTCCCGTTGAGCTTCTGCATTTCCCCAGACCAGATTAAGATTTGACCAGTTATCCAAATAACCTTTTTCAAAGCATTCCATTGCAAAAGAACATGTAACTCCTGTACTAATCGTATCGAGTCCTAGGTCATTACATATCTCATTTGCCCAGGTAACATCTTTGATATTTGAAATTTCACATCCTGATCCGAGATATGCTGTAGTCTCATATTCCGGTCCTTCTAATTCGTGATTATCCCATCTTGCCCATTTTGAACAACGGATTGCACAATTAAAACATCCTGTATCCTCCCAGTTTAATTCCTTTCTGGCTGTTTCTGAACTTAGATTTTCAAATTTATCATATACTCCTTTTTGAAAGTTTTTTGTAGGAAGATAAGAACTTTCCTGACCGCTACGCACACACTTCATAGTTCCTTTTTCCCGACGAAATTTCACTCCGTCATTATCCAAAACATCTTTTGTGAATTGTTTATTTATCTCTTCAAATTTTTTATTATCAAAATATTCAATTTTAGTAGAACCATCCACAACTACAGCTTTAAGTTTTTTTGAACCCATTACAGCCCCTAAACCGCCACGACCAAATTGACGATGCTTATCAACTCCAATACAAGCCATTCTTGACAAATTCTCACCAGCCTGACCAATAGCTGCTATTCGGGGGTTTTTACCTGAGTGTACTTTTATCAATTCATCATTAGTAAAATAAATACCTTTTCCCCAAAGATGTGAAGCATCTTTTATTTCAACTTTTTCATCAGTTAAATAAATATAAACAGGTTTTTCTGATTTCCCCTGAATAACTAAATAATCATATCCGCTTCTTTTAAGAGCAGGTCCAAAATTCCCACCACAATGGCTATCGTGAATTGAATTTGTCAGAGGTGACTTTGAAACCAAGGTTGTTCGTGCACTTGTTTGAATTTTTGTTCCAGTAAAAGGTCCATTAACAAATATTAATGGGTTTTTCTCACCAAGTGGTTCCGGATTGGGAGCAATCTTATCTAAAACAGCAAAACCAAGCCCTTTTCCACCGATATATTTTTTAAGAAGCTCCCGGTCTGTTTTCTGAATAATATACTTTCCAGTTGAAAGATCAATTTGTATCCATTTACCTGTATATGACATTTTTACCTCCTAAATATTATTAACAAACTAAAGAAGAATTATGGATTTTTAGAATATCAGTCAAAATTGAAAAACCGGTTTCGATCCTGCCTGCACCCGGACCAACAATTGTAACATCACCCAGTAGATCAGTACTGAAAGTAAGAGCATTGGTAGCTCCCATAACACCAGCTAAAGGATGAGAAAGATCAATCATTTCAGGTGCAACAGAACCGATGATTTTTCCATCTTTTTTTTCAACAGAACCAATAAGTTTCCAACGGGCATTATTATCTTTAGCTTTCTGTATATCATCAAAAGTAATTTTTGTGATTCCCTGACATGGTACATCACTGATTTTCAAAGATGCTCCCATTACTACATTTGCTAAAATCGTAACTTTTCCTCTTGCATCATGTCCCTCTACATCTCCAGTTGGATCAGCTTCGGCATATCCTAAATCCTGTGCAATTTTTAATACTTCATCGTAACCCATTCCTTTTTCCATTTCAGACAGCATATAATTTGTAGTTCCATTAAGAATTCCTCTGATTTTTGAGATTTCACAACCGGCGAGAGGTCCGTCTGTTAAATTGATAACAGGCGTTCCTGCACAAACAGTTCCCTCGATTAAAAATTTCACATTATTTACATCGGCGATTTCATTCATCTCAGGATATTGTAGAGCTGCAGGCCCTTTATTACTTGTTACTACATTTATTCCAGATTTCAAAGCAGTTTTACAATGATCAATTGCGGGTCCGCCTGTTTTCAAATCGGTATAAGTGAGCTCACAAAGCACATCTGCATTGCATTTTTTGATTAATGTTATATTATCCCATTTAACTATATCTTTTGTGAATTTTTTCTTTGCTTTCGCCTCTTCGAGCATTTGTGAAATATCCAATCCATTTGGGTTATAAACATTCCCATTATTAAAATCAGAAACTGCAACAACTTCAAAGTCAAAATTGTATTGTTTCTTTAACTGTTCTTTCTTTTGTAGAAGAATATCACAGATTCCTTGACCAACTGTTCCAAATCCTAAAATTGCAATTTTTGTTTTTTTCATTTTTTAATCTCCTTTTTTTTACGAGGGTATATCCAAAAGTTTTAAACCTAAAACCTTTGTGCTACTGCCCTGATTGAGCTTGATAATTCATTTCAGGGCATTATAACTATCAACTATATTTTAGACAAGGCTTGTTCAAAATCAGCAATTATATCTTCAATATTTTCGATACCTACCGAACAACGTATTAAGCTTTCAGGTATGCCCAATAATGCTCTTTCTTCCGGCGTAGTTTCAACATGGCTGGCAACTTTTGGAATGCCACAAATTGTATCAACTGAACCTAAATGAGCTGCCATACGTGAAAACTTCAAATTTGGAAGAACATTAACAGCAGCTTCATAGCCACCTTTAAGTGAAAACGATAGAACTCCTCCAAAACCACGCATCTGCTTCTTTGCAATTTCATGGTTATGATGTGATTCAAGTCCTGGATAAAACACTTTTTCTACTTTTGGATGTTTTTGCAAATAATGAGCTAATTCTGATGCATTATCATTATGACGTTGAATACGTAATTCCAGTGTTTTAAGACCTCGTATTAATAAAAAAGCTGACATTGGTCCCAATGTAGCCCCATTTATTTCACGGTAATGATATATTTGTTTAACCAGATCTTTTTTACCACAAACAACACCACCCATAGCATCTGCATGACCTCCAAGAAATTTTGTAGCACTATAAAGAACAAGGTCTGCCCCAAGTTCTATCGGCATCTGATTATATGGCGTTGCAAAGGTGTTATCAACAACCACAATTGCTCCATTATTATGAGCAGTAGTAATAAGGCGCTTTAAATCCAGTATTTTCAGAGTAGGATTAGTCGGGGTTTCTAGATACACCACTTTGCATCCTTTATTAATTTCTCTTTCGATTGCCTCGAAATCAGTAGTATCACACAGTTTTACATCAACGTTAAAACGTGGTAAAAACTCCATAAATATTTTACTTGTTCCTCCATAAGTATCCTTTACGGAAACAACCCGTTCATTCGGTGAGAGTAGTGTAAATAGTGTATTGCTAATGGCCGCCATTCCCGTGGCAAAACTAGTCGCCGCTTCAGCTCCGTCCAGAATACGCATTTTCTCTTCAAAAACATGTAAGGTTGGATTTGTATTTCTGCTATAAATGTACCCTTCTTTTTTCTCAAGAGCGACATCATACCATGTGTCAATATCACTAAAACCGAAAGTGACATTTTGCACTATTGGTGTTTGTGTAGCACCCTCATAAAACAGTTCTGTTTCTGCACTCCAAACTGCTTTAGTACCTATTTTTACGTTTTCCCATTTCTTATCTTCTTTAAGCATAATTCCTCCTAATTTATATTTTCTAAAGAAATACTATCAAATAAAAAACATAAAAACAATAGGAAAGTTTAGTTTTGTTGCATTTTTATTTTTTTTTAAACATTTTTGTACTTTTTGTATTGCTATTATCTATTTTATTTGTTATATTGACTTATGATTAAGAATCTGAACACTGTCATGATTACCTGCTAAGGAGGAATTATAATGTTTAAATACAGATTAATGGTTGTTATTTTAATATGGGTTTTCATGTCATTTGAACTAATACAAGCCCAATTTCAAGGAATCCCTGAGCCAAAACACAAAATAAAAACTGAAAAAAGTATTATGATTCCAATGCGGGATAGTACTAAGCTTTCAACAGATATTTATTTTCCTGTTGGATTTGATGGTAAATTACCTACAATTTTAATTCGAACTCCATATGGTAAGACAGAATCCAATTTGATGATAAACGTAGCAGGACTATTTGCCGGACAGGGTTATGCTGTTGCTTTTCAAGATAAACGTGGACGATATGAGTCAGAAGGACATTATATCCCCTCATTTGGAGATGCAGACGATGGTTATGACTCTATAGATTGGCTGAGTAAGCAGGATTGGTCTAATGGGAAAGTAGGAATGATCGGTTGTTCTTATGCCGGAGATGTCCAGTTATTAACTGCCCAACGTCGTCACCCGGCACTTAAAGCTATAATTCCACAAGCTGCGGGCAGCGTTATTGGTTCTTTGGGAGGCGATTATAAATATTTTGGTGTAAGACTTGGAGGTGCAATAGAACTTGCTCAAGGTCTTGCATGGTTTTATGATAGCGGTACAAAAGTTTTTTATAAACCAACAGTTGACTTATCTAGAAAAGAATTTCTGAGTGTATCTAAGTATTTTAGGACTAATCCAAAACTTCCTAAAGCGGATTTTAATAAGTTGTGGTGGCATTTGCCGGTAAACGACATTATGAATCAGGCAGGTATTCCAAACTTAACCGATTTTAATAAAATCACTATGACTCCTGTTACAGATCCATGGTGGAATCAATTTCATTATATGACAGAGGACTATAAATCTGATGTACCAGCTCTGCATGTTAACTCATGGTATGATTTTGGTTCTCGCGAAACAATAATTACATACGAACATATGCGGGATAAATCTGTTTCAAAGATGGCTCGAGAAAACCAGTTTATGATTATGAGTCCTTCGACACATTGTATGTCTGAATCAGTTTCTAAAAAGACTGTTATTGGCGAAAGAGATTTAGGTGATGCACGATACGGTTATATTAATATATATCTTAATTGGTTTAAATATTGGCTAAAAGGAGATAAAAAAGGTGTATATGATATGCCAAAGATACAATATTATCTAATGGGCAAAAACGTGTGGAAGAGTGCTGACAAGTGGCCAATACCAGGTACTAAATTAATAAAATTTTATCTTAATAGTAAAGGAAATGCTAATAGCCTCAATGGTAATGGACTGTTATCTCATACTCTACCAATAACTGAGACTTCCGACAGCTATATATATAATCCGGCTGACCCAGTGCCTACTAAAGGCGGTCCAGTATGTTGTACAGGAAAAAACAGTCCCCCCGGAAGTTTTGACCAGCGTGAAATTGAAATCCGTAACGATGTATTGGTTTACACAACTAAGCCACTCAAAAAAGGTATAGAAGTTACAGGGAAACTAAATGCAGTACTCTATGTTTCTTCTTCTGCAAAGGATACTGATTTTACAGCAAAACTAATAGATGTTTATCCAGATGGCCGTGCCTATAATATTGAAGAAGGAATTCTGCGAGCACGTTATCGTGAAGGACAGGATAAAGAAGTTTGGATGAAAAAGGGCAAAGTTTACAAAATTCATGTGGATATGGATGCAACAAGTAATTATTTTGCACCTGGACACCGTATCCGAATTGAGGTTTCTTCAAGCAATTTTCCACGTTTCGATCGTAATTTGAATACAGGTGGTAATAATTATGATGAAGTAAAGTGGGTAAAAGCGAAAAACACAATTCATCATTCTAGAATCTATCCATCACACCTTTTATTACCAATAGTTAAAAATAATTAAAAATATAGGAGAATCATTATGCGTAAACTGTTTTATCATTTTAGTTTTATAGGTATAATTCTTTTTATTACTTTGCAATTTACAACTTTAACAATCTATGCTCAATTACCACTTGAGCCCACACGTGAAATATCGTTTGAAACTGACGAAGGAACATGGCTGTCACTCGATGTTTCACCAAATGGAAAGACTATTATTTTTGAACTACTTGGTGATATTTACGAATTACCAATTGAAGGGGGAAAGGCAAAATTATTAATAAGCGGAATGCCCTTTGACTCGCAACCTACCTACTCTCCAGATGGGAAAAAGATTGCCTTTATTAGTGATAGAACAGGTGAAGACCAGCTCTGGATAGCTGATACTGATGGAACAAATCCATCTCAAATAAGTTCTGTTTATGAATTATATGCATCACCCGCCTGGTCTCCAGATGGAAAATCTATTTTTGTTTCAGCAGGTT
>JAOZTV010000010.1 GCA_029939015.1 Candidatus Aminicenantota bacterium | reverse complement strand
TAAACTTTAGGCAATAATCCATTTAAAAAACATATTCTGGACAAACATACAAAAGCTAAAAATTATTCCCAAGTTTTAATTCTCAATAGGCCACCTATATATCAAAATCCTATTTTCTTTTCACCAGATGAAAAATATTTTAAATTTTTATTGTTTTTGTTAATAATATATTTGTCTAAATGAGTTCCTTTCATTGTTCTTTTAAGTATTATTTCTTTGCTTTTTAAATTTTCATATTCAAAATATATTTTTTCACTATTAAATTCATTTTCAGAAAACGATGGTATATATATAATTTCCATATTTTTATCAAAATTTTTAAGTATATTATTTAATTTTGATATAAAAAAAATTCTTTTTTTCATAATTTCAAAAACTAATTCTGATAATACTTTATTCCAACTATTTAACTCAATTTTTGAAAAACTCGTTTTAAGTAAAATAGTTTTTGTTTTTTAAAGCTCTATTATAATTCATTAAATCTGAATAATATATTGTATTTAAACCAAATATAAATCTATCAATTAATTTTCTTAATAAATTATTATTTTCAATATATTGTATATAATTTGAAGAAGAAAAAAACAAAGGATAGTAGTAATTATTTATTTCCATTATACTAGTTTCTTTATTTGATAAAAATAAATTGAGTTTTTTTTTTGAATATATACCTTTTAATTCGAATATACCTTTGGTATCTGTAATAATTTTTGCTTTTATAAAAAATTCCTGTTTATTATAATTTAATATATCTCTTATGTTTACATTTAAAAATGATTTTTTAAAACCTAATAAAAATAAAGATTCAAGAATAGATGTTTTTCCAATACCGTTATTACCATAAATTAAATTCTTTTTATCATTAAATAGTAGATGTCTATTATCTAAATTTCTAAGACCATTTACAAATAACTCAGATACGATCAAGGTTAATAATTATATTTTTAGATATTTAATGGCATTATTACATATAAATAATCTAAATCACTGCCTGAAATTGGTTTAAAAATGAATGAACTATCATCATCGTTCATTGAAACTTCAATTTCTTCTGTACTAATATGACTTAGAAATTCCTGAATAAAAGCCCCATTAAATGTTGCAGATATTGAACTCCCATTATAATTTATACTTAATTCCTCATGTGCTTCACCTTTTTCTGAAGAAGTTTTATCCAATTCTAATTTATTATTATCAAATTTAAATACAATACTATTATTTCTTGTTTTTAAAACCAGGATTCTTTTTAAAACATTTGATAATTCATCTCTATTTATAATAGCAGAAAATAAAGTTTTTTCAGGTATAACTGCTCTATAGTTTGGAAATTTTTGATCTATTATTCTTGAAGATAAAATTCTGTTTTTATATTTAAAAAATATATTATTTTTATCATAACTTAATAAAATATTACCTTCAGTTCCAATTTTCTGTAATTCCAATAATGCTTTTTTAGAAATAATAAAATCTATTGGTGTATCTGAATATTTTTTTTCAAACTTACCCGTAAATGACAATCTATTTCCATCTGTTGCTGCCATTTGAATATCTTCTTCATATATAGACAAAAGCGATCCACTTAAATTAAATTTCATTTCTGAAGATACAATAAAATAATTTTTGTTTATCATATAAGAAAATACTGACATTTGTATTGATTGTGCATTTGCAAAATCTGTAGTTGGAAGCTCTGGGTAATCTGATGACTGCATTCCCATTAATTTATATTTACTTTTTTTTGAACTACTTTTTATTAGAATATGTAAATCATTGTTTTCTTCTATTTCAATATTACCTTCAGGCATCTTTGAAATTAAATCATAAAAGTCTCTTCCATTAACAGTAAAAGATCCTTCTTCATCTACCTGTGCCTCAAAATTTGTAGATAATCCTATTTCAAGGTCTGTAGCTACTAATTCTACATTTCCGTGTTGTAAGGCGGTTATTTTAATATTTTGCAGTATTTCCATCATAGATTTTTTTTCAAATATTCCTACAAATAATTTTAATTCTTCAGTTAATAAATTTTTTTCAATAAGTAACTTCATATTCTTTATCTCCACTTAATAATAACAATTATATTATATAGATAAAACAAAAAAAAAACAATATTAAATTTCATTATTTATTATAATTTAGAGTTTTCCACAACCCTTATTATTATTAATAAATTAATATTCTATATAAATAATAATAATAAAGAGTGTGGAAATGTGGAAAAGGGTTTAGATGGCTATTAATAAAGATTATAGATGTGTTAAAAATAATGTTGAAAATTTGTGTATAATGTTGAAAAGTGAATTTTTAGAAATTATTTAAAGTATTCCTCATAGTTTTTAACAATAATTGAAAACTCATAATCATTTTCAACATTATTTTCCACCTTTTTAATTGAGTGTAAAACAGTAGAATGATGTTTACCACCAAAGTTTTTTCCAATATCAGTTAATGTACATTTAATTAAATTTTTACATAGGTACATAGCAATTTGTCTTGGAAAGGCAATATCATTTTTATTACTCTTAGATATAAGATCAGATTTTTTTATATTATACTTATTAGCAATATATTCCTGAATAGATTCATAAGAAATTTTTACTTTATTTATATTAATAAAAGATTCTAATGCTTTTTTTGCAAATGGAATATCTATTTTAACACCTTTTTTGTCTGAAAACTTTAAACTGGCTGTTGCTATTAATCTATTTAAAGCACCCTCTACAGCTCTAATATTAGTTGTAACTTTTTCAGCAATAAAAAAAAGAACTTCATCAGGAAAATCAAAATCATATTCAAATTTTTTCTTTCTTTCTTCAACTTTTTTTTTTAGTATTGCAAGTCTATCTTCAAGATCATAAGGTTTTATATCAACAAGACCCCCCATAATAAATCTTGTTTTTAATCGCTTTTCCAGTTCTGGAATTTCATCTGGATGAGTATCAGAACAAATTACAATTTGTTTTTGCATACTTACAAGTTTATTAAATATATTAAAAAACTGTTCTCTAGTACCAGCCCATTTTGTAATAAATTGTATATCATCAATAAGCAAAACATCTAAAGATTCAAATTTTGTAATAAAATCATTTTTTTTTTGTTTTCTAGTTGATTCAGTAAATTCAAACATAAATTCATTTGAAGTCAAACATCTGACTTTCATATTTTTATTTTTATTTATAATTCTATTTCCAATTGCATTTAAAAGATGAGTTTTACCTAAACCTACATCACTATAAATATAAAGAGGATTATATGAAGTGCCAGGAAAATCAGAAACATTATAAGATAAAGATTGTGCAAAATTATTTGAATCACTTAATATAAAATTATCAAATGTAAATTTTTCAACTAAATTTGAAGATAAATAAGAATTTAAATTTGTTGATATTTCAGTATTATTATTTTTTATATTATTTTTAACTTTTTTATTAGTTGGTTCTTCTTCAAATAGAGGTATTATTTTAATAGAAAAGCCATAGTTCTTTTTTGTATATGTATTTATATCAAATAAAATATTATCAGAATTAAAATAATTTATCTTTTTTTCATCTAATGTACCTAAAAAAAGAATATCATTTTGATTTCCTATAAAAACCAAAGATTTAACCCATTTATTATATTGTTCACTACCCATATCTTTCAATAAATAGTCTTTTAATAATACAAAATCTTTCATTTTATTTGTGAATTTTCCACATAATTTTCAACAAATGTGGAAAAACTGATTATTTTTATTATTCTTTTTCATAATATTCATTAATATAATAATAAATATAACTATAAGTGTCAACACTTGAAATTAATTAAATAAAGATATATTCTTTTAATATGAAAAACATATTAAAAAAATTTTTATATTTATTATTAGCATTAATGATTTTAATTGCACCTTTTTTCTTTTTTTCAAAACACAGTGCATTTGCATTATATATTTGGGTTATTTCTATAGTTTACTTTTTATTTATTAAAAATAAAATAAAAAAGGAATTTGTTTCACGTGAAACAATAAATAACAATGAATAATAAAAAAATTGAAGATTATATAGAATTACTTTTTAAATATAATAAAATTGTAAATTTGATGTCCAGAAAACTAGAGTATTCAGATGTTAAAAATATTATTAACGAAACTTTACTTTTTAATAATCACATTGATTATAATATTATAATAGATGCTGGAAGTGGCAATGGTATTATTGGAATACCCTTAGCTATAATAAATAATGATAAAAAAATAATATTAGTCGAAACAAGAAAAAAAAAATTTTTTTATTTAAAAAAAATGATTGAAGATTTAGATTTAAAAAATGTAATTATATTTGAAGGAGGAATAAAAAATTATTTTAATGAAAATATTAAAATAAAAAAAAGATCTCTTATTGCAAGAGGTTTTCCAAACAATTATGATTTAATAAAATTAATGACAGATGGTTTTGTAAAACAGGTTGTTTTGATTACAATTGAAGATAAAATAAAAAAAATCAATTTTGCTATAGATAATATTGAAAAGAATGTATATAATATAAATTCAAAAGATTTATTGAAAATTATTAAATTGGAGAAAGTTTCACGTGAAACAAAAAGAAAAATGTAAAGTAATATCGATAGCTAACCAAAAGGGTGGTGTAGGTAAGACAACTACGTCAGTAAATTTGGGTGCTGCACTTGCTATAGCTGAAAAAAAAGTGCTATTAATTGATTTAGACCCACAGGCAAATCTAACAACTGGTTTTGGTTTTGATAAAAATGAAAAAAGAGATGATATCTATTCTGTCTTATCTGGTGAAAAAGACATAAAAGATGTGATTTTAGATACCGAATTAAATTATTTACAAATTATACCATCATCAAGAGATCTTGCCAGATTTGAAATGGAAAATGTATTAGAAGAAAATAATCATGAGTTTTTGAAAAAAAGCATAGATAGCTTATTAGATATATATGATTATATTTTTGTTGATTCACCGCCTTCATTAAGTTTATTAACTATAAATTCTTTGTCGGCATCAACAGGAATATTAGTTCCAATACAAACAGAATACTATGCATTAGAGGGGCTTTCAGATTTAATGAACACAGTAAATAGAATTAAAGAAAACTTTAATAAAAATTTAGAAATTGTAGGTATATTACTTACAATGTATGATGAAAGAACCAATTTATCAAAACAGGTTGAAGAAGAATTAAGAAAATACTTTAGTGAAAAAGTTTATAAAACAATAATTCCAAGAAATATACGTTTGTCAGAAGCTCCTAGTTTTGGAAAACCTATTCAACTATATGATATAAAGTCAACAGGCTCGAAATCTTATATCTCATTGGCTAAGGAGATGTTATAAATGGCAAAAAAAAGAGTTTTAGGTAAGGGAATTGACGCCATTATTTCAAACAAATCTGTTGAAGAAATTGAAGGAAATATTATTGAAGTTGGTGTAGAAGAAATATTTCCAAATCCTTTTCAGCCAAGGAAAACATTTAGTCAGGAAAAAATAAATGAATTGGCTAGTTCATTAAAGGAATCGGGCTTAATACAACCTATTATTGTCTATAAAGATAACGGAAAATATTATTTGATAGTTGGAGAGAGAAGACTAAGAGCTGCTCAACTATTAAAATGGAAAAAAATACCAATTATAATAAGAGAATATTCAAACGATGAGATTGCAGTTAATGCTTTAATTGAAAATATTCAAAGAGAAGATCTTAATGCTATTGAAATTGCCGAAGGATTAGATCTTCTTATTAAAAAATTAAAAATTAATCATGAAAATGTAGCTGATAAAATGGGAATGAACAGGTCAACGGCTACAAATTATTTGAGATTATTAAAACTACCAGAAGCAATAAAACAAGGAATTATATCAGGAGATATATTTCAAGGTCATGCAAGAGCCCTATTGTCTTTAAAAAATCAGGATGACCAACTAATAGTTTTTTATGAAATAATAAAAAACAAACTTTCTGTTAGAAAAACTGAATATTTTGTAAATAATTTTTATAAAGTTGGTACAGAAGACCAAGTACAAAAAGATCCTGATATAATAAAAGTACAGGAAAAACTTGAAAAGATATTTTCTACCCACGTTTCTTTAAACTATTCAAAAGGTGGAAAAGGAAAAATAACAATTAATTTTAATAATTTAAAAGATTTTGATAGAATTTATGATATATTTACAGGTAATAAAAATTAATTTTACGGAGGATAGAAATGAATAAGAGTGAAGTTTTTGGAAAGGTCAGTGGTTTTATTGATAAAGATACTGAAATAATTGGAGATATCAGATTTAATGATTCTTTTCGTATTGATGGTAAATTTAAAGGAAAAATATTATCAGGTAATACTTTAATTATTGGAGAAAATGGAGACGTAGAGGCTGATATTGAAGTAAGAAGTGTATCAATTAATGGAAAGGTAAAGGGTTCTATAAATACAAAAGATAGAGTTGAAATATTTTCTAAGGGAAGAGTAACAGGCAAAATAATTGCACCAAAGCTAATTATTGAAGAAGGGGCTTTTTTCCAGGGTACCAGTCAAATGGAATTGAAAGTACTTGAAGAAAATAATGAAACAGAAATTGAAGAAGAAAAATCCTTCTCTTAGAAGACCGACATTTAATAATGAAAATAGTTGCAGTAATACCTTCAAGGTTTGATTCAAAGAGATTCAGAGGTAAACCACTAATAAAATTAGTAGGTAAAACTATGATTGAAAGGGTTTATTCTCAAGTTTATAATACAGGTTTATTTGAAAAAATAATTGTTGCCACAGATGACATCAGGATAGCCAAAGAAGTTAAAAGATTTGGTGGCACAGTAGTAATTACATCATCAGAACATAAATCTGGAACTGATAGAATATGGGAAGTTGTAAAAGATATGGACATTGACGGGATTATAAATGTTCAGGGAGATGAACCATTAATTCCAGAAGAATTGATTAAAGACTTATATGATCTTTTATTAAAAGATGATACAGAAGTCGTAACGGCGGCATTTCAAAACGATTCTATCAAAGATTTCAGGTCTTCAGACATTGTGAAAACAATTGTAGATTTATCCGGATATGCCCTATATTTCTCAAGATCTTCCATTCCAAATATAGAACAATCTTCCTTTGAGGGCTTTTTACACCATATTGGAATATATGGATATAAAAAAAATGCTTTAAAGGAATTTATTGAAGCAGAGGTTTCAAGCTTAGAAGACAAGGAAAAATTGGAGCAGTTAAGGTTTTTAGAAAATGGAATAAAAATTAAAATCTTAAATACAACTTATAAATCAGTAGGTGTAGATGTTCCTGCAGATATTGGAGTAGTAGAAAAATTAATCAAGGAAAAAAATGGCTAGAACAAAACATATATTTATTACCGGTGGCGTTTTGTCCTCTCTTGGTAAAGGTGTAGCGGCAGCTTCAATTGACAATATACTTGAATCTTATGGTTATACAGTAACAATATATTTATGAAAGACATAGACATCGATATGAATTTTATCCTGAATATGAAGAAATATTAAAAGATAACGGAATGGTAATAAATGGGAAAAACTCAGAAAGGAATTTAGTTGAATTGGTTGAGTTAAAAAATCATCCATGGTTCTTTGGTTGTCAATTTCACCCAGAATTCAAATCAAGACCAATGGATCCACACCCAATTTTCGTTTCTTTCATAAAAGCAGCAAAAAATAAAAAAAACAAGTAAATTTAAGCTGTAGTGTTTTATTCTTGAATAAATAAATGTATTTATAAAGTTTTCAAATTAGTGGTATATTACAAAGAAAACAAAGAAATTTTCAATTATTTTTTAGAAATTTATAATAAAACATCTGAAAAAAGTGTGTTTTTAGTAAGAAATAAAGCGTTTTTTAATTAATTGAAAATATTCAAGTTTTTCTAAACTAAATATACTTCAAATATTTTCATTTGAGAGCAAAGTAGTGCATTAATATAAAAACCTAATGCAATTAAAAAATCACAAATTATAATTTTTTAATTTAAACAGCAAATTTTTTGTATAGGCTCATGTCTTTGATTTGGGATTTTCTTATATATGAAAATCTTTCTCTGTTTTCAGATTGAGCTTTTTTCAAGAATAATTCTGCAAGAGATTTAAACCAGTATTCAGTTTCTCTATCTGCATCAAAGGTCAATAAATATCCCATTAAAATATTGGCTGCCATTTCGACAAGTCTTCTTGAATGAAAATTTGTAAATTCTACATCATCTGCATCGTCAACCATTTTTATAGTAGAATAATATTCTTCAGTCATTGTATTTAAAATCTTTGACAAAAACTCTAATTCTGGTTTGATTTCAACACTTTGATATTCTTTTATTAACTCTTTATATATTCCACCACTAATACCTTTTGCAGCAGCAATAACCTGTAATTGAGTTGTACCCTCATAGATACTTGTAATTCTGGCATCTCTGTATAATCTTTCAACGGGAAAATCTCTCATAAAGCCTGTACCACCATGAATTTGTACCGCATCATAAACTATCTCGTTACAATATTCACTTGATATACCCTTTAAAAGAGGTGTTAAAACTTCTGCTCTTTTTCTATTTTTCTTCATTTCTTTTTTTTCAGTAGGAGTTAGGGGTCTTTTCTTTGCTATCTCTTCATATTCCTTATATACATCGATAAACCTTGCTGTTTCATATAGGAGCGTCCTTGAAGCATCAATTTTTAGTTTCATATTGGTCAACATTTCATAGACTCCCGGAAATCTATTTATTTTTTTTCCAAACTGAACCCGTTCTTCTGCATATTTAAAAGCTTCTCTATAAGCAGCCTCTGCAATTCCTACAGATTGACAGGCGACGCCAATTCTTGCACCATTCATCAATGCCATAACATATTTTATTAATCCAAATTTTCTCTTACCAATTAAGATTGCTGGTGAATTATTATAGACAAGTTCACAGGTAGGTGAGCCGTGTATTCCCATCTTATCTTCGATTCTTCTTACTGTTACAGTTTTGTCTCTATCGTAGAGAAACATTGATAAACCTCTACCATCAGTTGTATCTTCTTCTGACCTTGCAAGGATTAATGATAATTCAGCATTTCCATTGGTAATAAATCTTTTAACGCCATTTAAACGCCAAACGCCATCTTTGTCCAACGTTGCTTTCATATTAACCGCTTGTAGGTCTGAGCCGGCATCTGGCTCTGTTAAAATCATTGCACCTGTTGATTCTCCCGATGCAAATCTTGGTAGATATTCTTTCATAATATCTTCTGTAGCATATTCTTTTATTGTCTCGCCAATATCCTGTAATCCAAAAAGATTCATAAGGCTTGCATCTGCTCTTGATATCATTTCGACAGCCATGCAATAAACCGTTGTTGGAAAATTAATTCCACCATATCTTCTTGGAAGTGTCATTCCCAATAGGCCTGCTTTTTTAAGAACATCCATGTTTTCATCAGTTCCTTTTGCATAATGAACACGATTGTCTATTAATGACGGTCCTTCCTTATCAACGGATTCAGCATTTGGAGCGATTATATCGCCTGTAACCTCACCAACAATTTCAAGTATTTGTTTATAATTATCCATTGCATCTTCAAAATCAACCGGTGCAATTTCTGAATTTTCTTCATTTTTAAAATCATCTTCTTTTAAAACTACAATGTCCTTCATTTTTGGATTACTTAAATGAAAAACCAAATTATTATTATCTGTATAAAAATTAGCCATTTTTTCCTCTATTTTGATTCGTCTTTATAAAATTTTATCATTTTTGGAATAACTTCGTTAAATTCACCAATTATTGCATAATCTGCAAGTTTATGAATTGGTGCATCAGGGTCAGAATTAATTGAAATTATCTGAGCCGATTTATCCATTCCTGCAGTGTGCTGAATTGCACCGGATATACCAATTGCAAAGTATAATTTAGGTCTTACAGTTACGCCTGTTTGACCAATTTGCCTGTCATGTCCGGTATAACCAGAATCAACAGCGGCCCTTGAAGCACCAACTTCCCCACCGAGAAGATCAGCAAATTCTTTAAGCAAATCAAAGTTTTCTTTTGAACCAACGCCAAAACCACCAGAAACAATAATTTGAGCTCCAGATAGATTAACCTTTCTAGGTTCAATTTCTCTTTCAATTATTTCTAAAACTATATCATCGTCTTTTAATAAAGATTCAACATCAATATTAATTATTTTTCCTTCATAAGTGGAAGATACGATTTCTTTTTTCATAACCCCTTCTCTAATTGTAGCCATTTGAGGTCTGGTATCAGGGTTTACAATAGTTGCAATAATATTGCCACCAAAGGCAGGTCTTATTTGATATAAGAGGTCTTTATATTCTTTTCCAGTTTTATTATCCTTATAGTCTCCAATAACAAGTTCAGTACAGTCAGCAGTAAGACCAACACCTAATCTAGCAGAAACTCTTGGACCAAGATCCCTGCCAATTGAGGTTGCACCAACCAGGGCTATTTGAGGTTGTTCTTTTTTAATCAGATCGACAAATATTGAGGTATGGGGGATTGTTGAATATGGAGAGAGTTTTTTATTATCAGCAATATATACTGTGTCAACGCCATAAGGAAACAAAACTTTTGGAAGTTCTAAAATATTATGCCCTATAATAACAGCCTCCAATTTACATTCTAAATTATCAGCAAGTTTTCTACCCTTAGAAAGAAGTTCAAGGCTTATATCTGAAATGACATTATTTTCTAATTCACAATAAACAAAAATATTTTCCATTTTTTAACCCACTACCCTGCTTTCAATAAGAGTTTTTATTAATCCCTTGATATCCCTATTGCTTGCTGTCAGCCTCTTTGAATCTTTACTTTTGAAAACAACATTTTCTATGTTTTTAACCTTGGTCGGCGAACCTTTCAGCCCAACGCGCTCTATATCGCAGCCTAGGTCATCAAGGTTTAACTCCTCTATATTCAAATAAGGTTTTGCCTTAAAAGAATTCATATAATCCTCATTTAAAGCCTGTAACTCAGTATTTGTTTTTGCATATTTATATTTCATAAGTAATTTTGCATTTTTAGGACGGCATTTTGATGCAGAACCGTGAACAGTTATCAATACTGGTAATTTAGATTTAACAACCTCTATACCTCGTTCCAACCTTCTTTTTACCTGAATTGAACTTTTATCAATAGATTGAATTTCTTCAGCATAGGTTATTTGAGCAATTCCAAGATGTTCGGCTGTTTGTGGTCCAACCTGTGCCGTATCACCATCTATTGCCTGTCTTCCAGATAAAATAATATCAAAAGGCGAACATTTTAATACAGCTTTTGAAATAACATAGGAAGTAGCAAGGGTGTCTGCTCCGGCAAATCTTCTATCAGTAATTAAAAAACCTTTATCAATACCTCTATATAAAGACTCACGGATAATATCTGCAGCTCTTGGTGGCCCCATTGTTAAAAGAGTAATTTCAGTGTCCTTAAATTTATCTTTGATTAAAAGAGCCTGTTCCAATGCATTCAAATCCTCAGGATTATATATTGCAGACAAAGCACCTCTATTTACAGTCCCGTCAGCCCTCATGGCATTTTTACCAACATTTCTGGTATCAGGAACTTGTTTTGCTAAAACAATAATTTTTAAACCCATATTTTCTCCTTTTTAATTATTCTTTTCTTTTTTAGTTTTTTTATTTGCAAGCTTCATCTTTATAATTGCATCTTCTTCAAACCTGTGTTTTGCTTCTTTTTCAGTAATATATCCGGTTAACCATGAAGTATTCATAGGATATTCATCTGGATGAAATATAACAAAAAAGAAATGCCAGATAATTATTGCAAGAGTTGCAAGAATAGCCTCAAAATAATGAACAATACCTGCAATTGAAAAAACCCATGAAGGCCAGGTTTCAGGGATTAATTTTGGAAACCATAATATCATACCGGATATTAACATAATAACTGTCCCCCAGATCAAAGCCCAGAACTCAAACTTCTCTCCAAAATTAAATACTCCATATCTTGGCTGAAGCTTTCTTTTATTTCCTTTCAAAAGAAATGTTATAGTTTTAAAAAAATCTGTGAAATCTCTTTTTTTAGGTAATATTTCAAACAATAATCCTCTTCCTCTCTTGAAAAGCACTATATAAAACCCAAAAACAAGCATATCAACTACCATTAAAACAGCACTGATCCTGTGAGTTATTTTTCTTACAAGTTCCGTAAGTCCTACTGAGTAAATTGTTTTTGCCCAGAATGATTCCGGAAATTTTAAGGCGAAACCTGTAATTACAAGGAGTATAAACGTTGTAATTAACACAATATGAGATATCCTTTCAAATTTATTTATCCGTCTAATTTGCTTTAATTTTCTCTGGTTCTTTATTTTTTGTCTAATAGCCCAAAGCCATATTATAGAAATGAATAATATCATCCCACCAATAACTGCAATAATTAGTATTATATATATATTCTTTACTAAACTTTCAATTTTTGTACCCGGATTATCAAGTAATTTATAATGAGAATAACTTTTTGCAAAATTCTTTGATACTTTTCCATGACATTGTCCGCAAGTCTCAACTAGATTATCTTTATGAACTCTTGATAATGGGTTTGTCTTGGGGAAAGCTTTATGCGGGTCATGGCAATCAGAACAAAGAGCACTGACATCTAACGAACCAAGACGAGCAAGTCCGTGATAACTTTTTTTATAACTTCTTACAGGAACAGTATCCAAGCCATATCTCGCCATCATTCTTTCATTTTCATGACAGTTTATACAGACAGATTGCTGAGATAAGTTACCCTTTGCACTGTTCTGGTTTTTAAAGGAACCCATATCGTGACCACCATGACAGGTTGTACAGGTAGGTACGTCATAATTACCATGCTCAAGTGCTTTATAATGAGCACTTCTGATATAATTTTCTGCCTCTTTTTTATGACATGTACTACACATCTTCATAATTCCTTCACGTCTCACAGTTGAATCAGCCGATATAGATGGTTGAATATTATGATGATTATGACAATCTGTACAAGTTGCGCCTTTTTTTCCAACATTTATTGCCTTATAATGAACACTCTCTTTATACTTTGAAATCATATTTCTTTGAAATATTCCCTGTGATTTGTTAAACTCAGCTTTTCCATGACAATTCTTACAAGTATCAGGTTGGTTTTTTCTTGACATTCTATTTGCCGAATCAGAAATTGGGAGTATATTATGGCTGCCATGGCAATTCTGACAATTTGGTGCTTCTTTATTTCCATTTACTAAGGCAATACCGTGAATATCTTTTGTTATATAAAGACTATATGTATCTTCATGACATTCCTGGCAATTAACCTTTTTTGTATATTCTTTGGTTTCTTTATCGTTATAAGAAAAATGAGAACCTTTTTCACTATGACAATCAAGGCAGGAGAGGTCTTCATGGACACTGCCTTTTAATGATATTTCTGATGGAGATAAAGAAAAACTAAAAATCATAGTTATAAGACTTAAAAATAAAATTATTTTTTTTCCTGAATACTGTTTCATATATATCTCTATTTGTTTTTCTGTTTTCTCATTCAGAAAATAGTTTTTTATCAACTTTAATATGACTTTGCAAAGAGTACCGTATGCTTTGATTCCTTACCACATACTACACAGATTTTATGCTTGCCTTCTTGATTTTCAATTATAGCTCTGATTGTTGTTGCATTTTTATCTTTTACAGCAGTTTCGCAGGTTTCAGAACCACACCACCCAGTTGTTACCAAACCACGTTTAGTTTCAATAATACTTGAGAGTTCTTCAAAGGTTTCTGCCTCTGAGGTATTTTCTTCTCTGAAGTTTTTGGCTTTTTCAAATAACATATTTTGTATTTTGTCTAATAGTTCCGCAAATTTTTCGTTTAACTCATCTATACTTACAAATGATTTTTCTCTATTTATCCTGTTTACCAGTACGACCTGATTTTTTTCAATATCTTTTGGTCCAATTTCAATTCTTACAGGAACGCCTCTCATCTCCCATTCAGAAAATTTCCATCCTGGTGTTGCAACATCACTATCGTCTAACTGAACCCTAAAACCTTGGGCTTTTAAATTTTCAAATATTTCATTTGCCTTTGGTAATACAGTTTCTTTCCAATTTCCTCTTGATATTGGGATGATTACGCCCTGATATGGTGCAACCTTTGGAGGAATTATTAACCCGGAATCATCGCCATGCAACATTATTAATGCACCAATAAGTCTTGTTGAAACACCCCAGGAAGTTTGCCATCCATATTCCAATTCCTGTTCCTTATTTTCAAAACGGATATTAAAGGCTTTTGAAAAGTTTTGTCCAAGAAAATGAGATGTTCCAGCCTGTAGAGCCTTACCATCCGGCATCAATGCTTCAATACAATAAGTTTTGACTGCTCCTGCAAATCTCTCTTTTTCTGATTTTAATCCTGATATTACCGGAATAGCAAGATATTCTTCACAAAAGTTTTTATATATATCAAGCATTTTCAGAGTTTCTTCCATTGCTTCATCTGATGTAGCATGTACTGTATGACCTTCCTGCCATAGGAATTCAGTCGTTCTTAAAAATGGTCTTGTTACTTTTTCCCATCTTAAAACATTTGCCCATTGATTTATTAGAACGGGTAGATCTCTCCAGGAAGTAATCCATTTTGAATACATGTGACATATTATTGCCTCAGAAGTTGGTCTAATTGCAAGTCTTTCTTCAAGCTCATTGTCACCACCATGAGTAACCCATGCTACTTCAGGAGCAAAGCCCTCAACATGTTCTGCTTCTTTTTTTAAGAAACTTTCAGGAATAAGAAGTGGGAAATAAGCATTCTTATGTCCAGTCTCTTTAAACTTTATATCCAGATTATCTTTAATATGTTCCCATATTTCATAACCGTAGGGTCTGATAACCATGATACCTTTGACAGGTGAATAATCGGCAAGTTCTGCCCGTCTTATAAGCTCAGTGTACCATTTTGAAAAATCTTCTGACCTCTTTGTTATTTGATTTACAAATCCATCTTTTTTTTTACCCATTTTTTCTCCTACTAGCACCGGCATAGCCGGATTAAACTTAAAGAATATTATATAGGATTAAATAGTTCGTGGCAATAGGCAATTACAGTGTCGTTAAGACCAATAAATTGTCTTAACGAAGGGAAATAGGCAAGGAGGCAGAGAGTAGAAATATTAGATATTCTTTTAGCTCTTACTCTTTACCTCTCTGCCTACATGCTTATTTGCCTATTAAGTTTCCCGGCAAAGCCGGCTTTTTTGGCAATTAAAAATAGTTCTTTCTGAATTATTTGTCCATTGATCACCGGAGTAATTAGCAAAAATATTATTTATTGCAAATCCAGATTGATTAAGGGCTGCTTCTAACTCTTCTTTTTTGAACAGTCGAACCGATTCATAATAAGTTTCGGTTTTGTCTTTTGAAATAAATGATATTTTTTTTATGACTCTTTTGTTTTCAATTTTTCTTTCTTCAATAGCTGTTTTATCAGGAGATAATTCTTTTTGATTTTTTGCAATTAAGTTGTTTTTTACATATTCGGGGTTCAAAAAATCAAACCAGAATTTACCTTTATAAGTTAATGATTTAAATATCGAGTCAAAGACAGAAAAATTTTCTTTATCAGATTCAAAATACCCAAAACTTGAAAAAAATGAAAGTATAATGTCATATTTACCTGGAATATTCCTTATGTCCCCTAAAATAAAATTTTGTCTCCCATATTTTTTCATTCCACTATAGATTAGTTCTTTAGATAGATCCAGCCCAAAGGTTTTGAAACCTAATTTATTGAAGTATGAAAGATGTCTTCCCTCCCCACAGCCAAGATCAAGTATTTTGTTGTTTTTATCGGGCTTTAGGGTTTTTAAAACTAATTCAATTTGTTTTTTTGCGTCTTTATTGTCTCTCTGTTGATATAGTTTCAGATAATCATCGTTAAACCATTTTTTATACCATGGTTTGTTAACATCTGTCATTTAATATTATTTTTAAGTTTAAATTCAGCCCAATTATTTTTTAGCCATATAAAATCTTCAAATTCATTTAATTTTTTAATAAACGGGTTTGTTTTAATTTCGGTTTCGATAGTTGATTGTGAAGAAGTTCCATAATTATGTCCGGGCCATATAATAGTTTTGGAAGGTAATTTCATTATTTTTATCAAGCTATTAAATTCTTCTCTTGCATCCTCTTCAGTATAAGTGCCACCAACCTTTCCAACAAAGAGAGTGTCTCCGGTTACCAAATTATTTTCTGCTTTTATACAGATAGAATCACCCGTATGTCCCGGTGTATATAGGAACATCAAATTTAGAGAATTTTTATCCTTACTTAGACTTATTTCCTTAGAATCTTCAATTTTAAGATCTCCATTTCCCTTTGGATGTGTAATTAATTTAATTTTTTTATCTTTACAAAAATAATCGTTACCTGCAATATGGTCTATATGAGAATGTGTATTTATTATATAGACTAATTCTAAGCCTGTCTTTTCTACTTCAATCTCACATATTTGAGGGTCTGGAGATGGATCAATTAATACACATTTGTTTGATATCTGACAACCTATTAAATAGGCAAAATTGCGATCTCCGCCTGATTTGATTTGTTTAAATATCATATATTTATAATTTCTACAAGTTTTTGTTCAGTAATATCATAATGTGAACCACTCCAAACTACATTATTATCCGTATCTATGACAATAATTTGAGGTGATTCATGTTCAATATCATAAAGTTTCTGAACCTCTTCAGATCTTGTTTTATTATTTATTACATCAATTTCTTCAAATTTAATTTTATCTCTATTATTTCCCAAAAAAGCACGTACCTGCCTTTTAGCATTTAAACTAATAGGACATCTTGATGAATGTTTGAAATAAACCTTAAGCATTGTTTAATTATCCATCTGGTCATAATCTAAAAACGGTACTTCTTCCAATTCGTTTTCAAACCAAACACTTATTATAAGCGAACCTTTTTCTTCAATACTCTGTGCAATTTCAATAATTTCAAAGTCAACATAAACTTCTTCCATCTCTTCAATCCATGAGTTTATCTGCTCTTCAAGTTCAATTCCTTTAAATATTTTAACTCTCATATTTTTCTCTTCTTCTAATATTAAATTATTACTGTTTTTTAAGAAAAATAAGCTATCCCCATAACTTTTTCCCAGAAAAAATAGTAGGTTTAATAAATCCTAAATTAACCTACTTAACCTTTGCCAATAAATCAGATCTTGAAATTAGAAGTTGTTTTTTACCTTCAAGTTTGATTTCTTCTCCAGCATATTTGCCAAAGATTACCTTATCACCAACTTTTATCAGTTCCTGAACTTCTTCATCAGTTCCAACTGCAACAACTGTACCCATTATAGGTTTTTCTTTTGCTGTTTCTGGAATAATTATTGATCCAACTTTTTCTTCTTCTTCAATTGGTTCTACTAAAACTCTGTCATCTAACGGTAATACTTTCATATTAACCTCCTTTAATTTAAAATTAGAATGAATTTTTTAACATATTTATATATAACTGTCAAATTATGACAATTTTATTTCTAACTTTTCCAGCATTTCTTTTACCATTGTATCAAGATCAAAAGACGGAGACCATCCCCATTCCTTTCTTGCAATAGTGTCGTCCATGTGACTTGGCCATGAATTTGCTATCGCCTGTTTAACAGGGTCAATATCATAGTTTATTGTAAATTCTGGAATAATTTTTTTAATTGCATCTGCCAAACCTTTTGGACTTACTGGAATTGCTGTGATATTAAATGCGTTTCTATGCTCTAAAGTCTTTGGGTCTGCTTCCATCAGGTCAACAGTAGCTTTTATAGCATCTGGCATATACATCATATCAAGTACAGTATTTTCTTCTAAGAAACAAGTGTATTTTTTCTTTTTAATAGCCTCATAGAATATTTCAACTGCATAATCTGTCGTTCCTCCACCAGGAAGTGTCTCGTGCGAAATAATACCTGGATATCTAACGCCTCTGGCATCAACACCATACCTTTTAAAATAATAGTCTGCAAGAAGTTCTCCTGCAACCTTAGTTACTCCATACATCGAAGTTGGTCGTTGGATTGTATCCTGAGGAGTATCATTTCTCGGTGTCTCAGGTCCAAATGCAGCAATTGAACTTGGGATAAATACTGAACATTTATATTCTCTTGAAACTTCTAAGATATTATAAAGTCCGTTCATATTTACATCCCATGCTAAGGCCGGATTGTTTTCTCCTGTTGCAGATAGTATTGCAGCCATGTGATATATTGTATTAATTTTATTTGTATCTACAAAAGCAAAAACTTCATCTTTATTTGTAACATCAAGTTTTTTAAATGAACATATTTTTAAAAGCTTTTCATCCGGTTCTTTTAAATCGGTTCCAAAAATATTTTCTGAACCATATTTATTTACAAGAAACATAGTTAGTTCTGTTCCAATTTGTCCAGCATAACCGGTTATAAGTATTTTTTTCATCTAAAAAACTCCTCTAATTATTTATTTAATATTTAACCTTTAGGTTTTAATCAATATAATATGAAATTATGTGCTTTCTGTCAATCAAATTATTGAAATTACAATCCTTTCATTTTTCATTTTTTTGATATTTAAAATAATTAGTTCAGCATTTTTTTTGTCTTTGCTTATTACAACCTTATAGTCCTTATCTCGTTTAAGAAACCTTGGATAGACAATCAAGTTTTTTATTTTATCTAAATCAAAAGAATCTGGTGATACTGAAATAATTTTAATTGTTCTCAGGTCAATTGAATTATTAAAATCCTCAGGAGAATAGTCTTTCATTTTCAGTTTTCGTAAAAACCCACCTTTGATAATTCCTTTCTCCTTAAGTTTTGCCTTTGTATCAAGCCTGAAATAAAGTGAATTAATCTTTGTTTTATACTCTTCGTTTTTTTTACTTAATAAACCAATATTGTCAATTAGACTTTGTTTTTCTGTGTTTAAGAGAGTCAATTGCTCAATAATTTCAAGTTTTTTTTGCTCTAGTGATTTAAGCTCTTCTGCAAGTATATCTCTCTCTGATATAGCCTTGTCTTTTGCGTCCACTAAAACCTTTTTTGCATTACGGTTTACCTGATTGGGAGATATAACAGCACTTCCCTGTGTGACAAAAGTTCCATAAACACCATCTGAATAAAAATTCCATACTCGAAATCCCGGTACGAGGTTTTCAAACATACCAGCTCTTTCTGCAAGTTTTTTGGCATCTTTTTTCTCAATACCTTTTTCCTTAATTAAATAAGCAATTGAAATATCGTAATGATTTTCTCCTCTCTGGACAATATGAGGCTTAGGTAAAAGTAATTCGATTTCTGCAATTTTTTTATTTAATTCAGAAATTTCTTTGTTTTTATTTAATATTCCGTTTAATAATGATTTGATAGAATTGTCTTTTTCTTCAGAAATTCTTTGTTCTAAGAGTTTTCTTTCATTATCCGAAAGGTTCATTGAGTCATAAGTAGGAATATCCTGTCCTCCCTGTTCCTTATACTTTGAGATAAGGTTAAAAATTTCATCCTGTTTATTATTAATTTCTGATTTCATAGTATCAATTTTAGAAGCCATGGCCTGCATTTTTTGTATCTTAGTTGATTTTTTTATAACAGGTGCCTTGTTATGCCAAAACAAAAAATATCCTGCACTGATTATTAATACAATTATAATAACCAAAGAAAAAATTTTTAAAAATGGAGATTTTTTCTCATCTTCAAAAATAGGGTCTTCTGTTTTATTATCTTCAGATATTTCTTCAAGTTTATCTTTTTTGTCTTTTATATCACTCATTCATTATCCCCTTAAACTTATCCTACATAGTTTTAAAAACTTTATTAATGGGTAAACAAAATTGCTTACCCATTATTAATTATTTATTTTTTTATTAATTTATCAAGTTTTTCTGGTATAGAGAGTATGGCTCTTGTTATATCGATAAAAAGAAATGCTAATATAAAACCAAGATATGCCACTAGAGGTATTAATCCCGCAGAAACAACATTTTTCATGTCAATAAATATGTTGAAAAAATTAGGAATTGTTTTAAATAAACCAAACATATGTATGAGCATACTTACTGTACCATATATAATTCCTACGCCAAAAATAATAGGAACTATTTTCATTATAGATTTAATAAAAAGTGTGATTATTCCAATAGCTTCCTGACCTGCAGTTGTATCTTTCACAACCTTAACAGAAATTTCATCTGGGTTTATTAATACAAAGGCAAGAAACCATAATAATACGAATCCAACCAGACCAAATAAAAGAGGTTCAAAAGATGGAATTCGAATCGCAAAATAAATTCCATATAGTAATATCCCTGCACCACTAATAATAGACAATAAAGCAAAACTGTCTAAAAATGCGGCAGATGACATTCTCGTTGGATTTTTTTCAATTAATATATCTCCAGCATTTAAAAACTTGTTACCAACGTATTGAACAACAAAAAACCCAATTGCAAAAGCTAAAGAAGTAAAGAAAATATTTGCACTTTTAAGTCTAATTGCTCCGATTATACCTGATAAAAGAGCGATTCCAGATGCTCCATAAAAAGCCCATTGTCCAACCAGCAAAATCCACTTTTTTAAAAAATTAAAAAGTTTGGCTGATAATAATTTGCCCATAATACCAATAAAATTTTCTAAGAGATTAGAAAAAAAGAGTGGTCCAAATCCTTGTTTTTGTTCATTTTTTGTAGTCATTTCTCCTCCATTTAAAAAATACATACAAATTTAATATTACTTAAAAATAAAATAAAAAGCAAATTTATTATTTATTTAACCTATAGGTTTAATTCATTATAAACAGAAATACCGATACTTTCAATTGTATAAGGCTTTCTTAAATATGTGCCGGCACCTAATTTTTGAGCTTTTTCTACATCGTTTGATGCTGAATATCCACTCACAATAATTGCTTTTTGTGAAGGATTTGTTTTTATTATTCGTTTGTATGTTTCAAGCCCATCAATTCCCGGTGACATAATCATATCTAAGACTATAAGGTCTGCTTTATTATTTAGGAGATACTCAACAGCTTCTTCCCCACTGGAACATACCTTTACAGAATAGTATAGATCTTTCAATATTTTTGAGGCAATTATTCTTTGATCTTCATCATCGTCTATTACAAGAACAGTTTCACCTTTACCGGTATAATTATCAATCTTTTTTGTGATTTTTTTATTTGCACCATCTTCGTTTACAGGAAAATATAGAGTAAATTCTGTACCTTTTTTCTCTTCACTTTTTACAAGAATAAAACCATTATGGTCGTCAACAGCTCCCTTAATTACCATCATCCCAAGACCTGTTCCACTATTCCCCATAACTTTTTTTGAATAGAATGGTTCAAATATTTTAGGTTGATCCTGCTCTGATATCCCCAATCCTGTATCTGAGATAATTAGCTTAACAAAACTTCCATCTGCTTTTTTGTCATAGCCTTTTAATGTCTGATTAACAAAGTTTTTGTTTTTGGTAGTAATAATAATAATTCCTTTTTCAGATATAGCTTCGAATGCATTTGTTATAAGGTTCATAATTGCCTTAGATAAATGAATTGGTGAAGCAGATATTTTTTTTAAGTTTTTGCTTAAATTAGTTTTAATAGAAATTTTTGTTTTATTTAACTTTAAATTTACTAATTCAGGACTTGTTAGATATTGCTCAATAATATCATTCAAATTAACCTGTTCAAAACTTACAACACCGCTTCTACTTAAAGTCAATAAATCTTGCACAATATCAGCAGCTCTTTGCCCTGATTTTTGCATTCTCTTTATATATTTAATAGCCTTATTATTTTCACTATTTACAGGTAATGTTTTTAAAATTATTTCAGGATAAGAGACGATGCCGCTTAAAACATTATTCAAATCGTGTGCTACGCTACCGGCTAATTTCCCCATTGTTTCCAGTTTTAATGATTGCTGAAGTTTATGCTGTAAAATTGCTTTTTCTTCTTCATTTTTTTGTCTCTCAAGATAAAGTTCATCTAAATCTGTTTTTATTAATGTAATTGCATCATAAACCTGATAAAAGGGATGTGATGTAGGTTTCTTATAGTTTTTGTCAAAGCCATCATTTTCCCAATTAATCTTCCCAAGAAAGACTAAAAATTCATCAATATATGCCTGAGTTTCATCAGAAACATTTTTGTTTTTTAATTGTTTTATTTTATCTGAACTATTTATTTTTGTGAAAGTTAAAACTGTATTAAAGTTTTTCTCTTTTTTAAATGAAAAATTGATATAAGACGAGGTCATTGCTATAATAATATTTACCAATCTACCGCCACTATGGTAAATAAATTTTTTAAATGGAAAACGCTTATATAATAACTGAATTTTCATAGGATATAATTTTCTGCATTTTCTAGTGATTTTAATATTGCCCAAGTCAACCACAAAGTAATAATCACCTAATTTATCATAGAGATTGTTTTTAATGAGCTCTTCCTGAAAAGTAAAAACCTCATCAATATGTTCCTCTGAAAAAGTTCCTTTAGAAATCAAATGAAAGATATTATTGTTGACGATTTCATATCTTACCGAAAAACCATCAAGTTCAAGGTTCCAGGTAGTTTTTTTGGCATTTAACTGCTTATTGTTTGTAATTGTTTTTTGTATATTCAAAACCGATAAGGCTTTTTGAACTGCATCAGAATAATCTTTAGCAACATAGACATCAAAACCAAAAAAATTCAACTTCTGGGCTAATTTAATACTAATGCCTAATATTGGGTTAAGATTATAATAAATTAGAAGTTTAAGGTTTTTCATATTCTTTAAATATTGAATATAGTATTTTCTTCCTTCTGATGTTGGGCTGGAAACTTTAGCAAAATCCTCAATACAGACAAAAGGTCTATTATCAAAATTATTGTTTATAATTGTTGATGCAAAATCAAGCGCTTTTTTTAATCCATTCAAATTTCCCATACCAGAGGCGTGGCACAAAAGAATGTTTCTTTCAATAATTGTATAAGAAATATTAAAGCTAGAAGTAAAGCCTACGTTTTGCCATTCTGCGTTAGAATTTAGTTTAACTCCAGTAATTGAACAGATATCTTGTTCTTTTTTAAAATTAAGAGTTTTTGTAGCTAGGTTTATTGCTTCTTCATAACCCGTAGTAACTTTAACTGAAAAATTAAAAAAATTTAATTTTTGAGCAAGTTTCACACTAAAACTAATAAATGGACTTGTTTTATAATAAATAAGCGTTTTCAATTGTTTTAAATGCTTCATATATTCAATATAGTATTTTCTCCCTGCTGTTGTTGGGCTTGTAACCTTTGAAAAATCTTCCATATATACAAAAGGTTTATCATGAAAATATTCTTTTATCAGTCTTGAACTAAATTTTAATGCTAGTTTTAAACCATCTAAAGTAGCAGAGCCAGTTGCAGTACATAAGATGATATTTCCTTCAATAATTTCAAAAGTCACAGAATAGCCAGG
>JAOZTV010000493.1:1513-1987 GCA_029939015.1 Candidatus Aminicenantota bacterium | reverse complement strand
TTGCGCACGGTTCCTGAAGTCGCGCTGCTCGGCAAAAATTTCCTCAAATGGATTCGTTTATAATTATGAACAAACTGACTTTGTATTAAATATAAAAAACAATAAAAATGAAATAATTTTCTATAATGAATGTAAAAATAATAATGAAACAATATTAAATTTTGGATATAGTAAGGCATTTAATGAGTTTTTTGTACTTAAATCTAAATTTAATGAAATTACAAACGAGTTTACTTTATATTTTGAAACAGATAATACCAAAGTGTTAATAGACGATAATACTTCTAAAGCATATTATACACCGATTCTTATAGAAACTGAAGATGGTGCTTTTATTACATATATAAACGATAATAGGACAATTGTTATTTATAATCTTTTAAAGAATATAATAAAATCTAAATTAGAATCTGAAAATACAATAATGAGTCTGGAATTAATAAATATTGATGGCCAAAAATCACTGATTTTCAA
>JAOZTV010000493.1:0-1503 GCA_029939015.1 Candidatus Aminicenantota bacterium | reverse complement strand
CTCTTTTCTCGCAATAAAGGATTAGCCACAAAGCAAGGCCAAATTGCACAAAACTAAGAATACTTACGCGACTACTCCCTCCTGTTGACAGTAAGGCATCCAGAAAAATAAATATTGGTGGCCAAAAATCACTGATTTTCAAAGAACTAAATGGGACAAAATACAAAAAAGTAGCAATACCAATTAAGAATCTTTTTAAAAAAGACTTTAGCTATAAAAATAAGAAAGACAGATTATTTATATCAAAAACATCAGGTGCTAAAAATATCGTTTCCATTAATGACTTACAGTATAATAAATTTATAGGTTTTGGTGATAGTATAACTTATGGCACAATTGGTCAAGAGAGTGCTCCTGAATTAGGGTATATTCCAAGGTTATTAACTCTTTTGCAGGATCAACTATATATAAATTCTGAACTTGTTAATGAGGGTATTTCAGGTTCTATAACAAGCGAAGGTTTAGAAAGAATTGAAAGTGTTTTAAGAGATCATAAAGGGAAGTATATTCTTGTGCATTATGGTGCAAATGACATGGCTCAAACAGACATTCCGTTAGATTCAGTAAAAGAAAATATAAAAAAAATGATGGAAATTGTTTTAAATTTTAAACTGAAACCAATTCTTACTACTTTAATTCCTGGCAATGGGGACAGAAATGGAAACGGAAGATATGGTGGTGCAAAATATGTTTATCGTTCTGAAATGATATCTGAGGGGATAAGAGACATTGCAAGTTCTAAAAATATTCCAATTATTGATTTTCAACAAATATTCAAAAACTATCCGGATAGTGATGGTGGCTATATGTCTCTTATGTCACGTGAGTTACATCCATCAGAAAAAGGATATCAATTAATGGCAGAAAAATGGATAGATACGTTATTAGATTATCCTCCCATTAATATATCTGAGCTCTTACATACACCAAATATTGGTTTAAGGTCTTCAATTCAATGGGCCAATAGTCCAGAATTAGATGTAGTCAAATATAAAATTAGTTATGGTTTTTCAGCAAATGCTATAAATAGAGTTGTTTATTCAAATCTTTCATCATATACTTTTATTATTACACCTATGTTAAAATCAATTTATAATAAATTGTTTTTTAGAGTTTATCCTGTTGATAATAGAGATAATGTCAGTACATATTCTCCAATTTTTGTAATTAATTTGAATAAGAATAAGAATAAAAATAATTTTTTCAGATGATAATTTATTAATATAAAGAATAAAATGATTAAAAAATTATTTAAATTTATAATGAAACATTATATGTATTTGACAATAATTATAGTTTTACCTGTATTTATTATATTATTACGAGGGTTTTTTTATAAAGGTAATGATACAAATTTAAATGTTTTTGAGTATAACCCAGTTTTTAAAATGCAAAAAGATTCATTAACAAGATTTGATAAATTGAAAAAAAATGGAAACTTAAATAGCATATTTAAAACTGACCAACAAAATATATATTATAAAAAAAATAAATGGACTGGAC
>JAOZTV010000492.1 GCA_029939015.1 Candidatus Aminicenantota bacterium | reverse complement strand
GCTTGAATAATAGTAAGCCCCATAGTAAACTGTAATTATTTACACTACTAAATAAAAAAGAGTCACTATGGAACTTACTATATTATCACAAATATTAGACTTTCCAGGATATAATGTCAAGGAAGTTATAATAGACAACGTATTTACTTTTACTTTAGAGAAAAATAATTTCCCAATATGTCCTAAATGTGGACAATTATATTTCGATGCTACGAAAGATAAACGAGATTTTACAGTAGAAGATTTATCTGTTTTTGGGAAAAGGTGTTATCTAAAATTTTACAAATATAGGATAACATGTTCTTGCGGTTTTAATGGAACAGAAAATATTCACTGGCTAACTCCTTATGCTAAGCATACAAATCGTTACGCTCATTGGATCTATGCATTTTGCAAAAGAATGACTTGTCTCGATGTGTCGAAAGTGTTCAACATCTCAAAATTCACAGTATATAATATCGATAAAACAGGAATACAAAAAGAACTTGATGAACAGCCTGAGATAAAACCATCTAAATTGAGCATTGATGAAGTCTCAAGGAAGAAAGGTCACAATTATGCAACAATTGTAACAGCTCCCAATGATAAGAAAATATTAGGAGTTATAAAGGGGCGAAAAAGTGAAGATTTAGACAGTTTTTACGAACAGAAAGAAAAGGAATGGTTAAATAACATAAAAATTGTGACAATGGACGCTTGGCGTGCCTTCAAAACATCTACAAATAAATATTGTAAAAATGCTCAAATAGCCTATGATCATTTCCATATAGCTCAATATTTTGGTAAAGCAATTGATAATCTAAGAATAAGAGAAACAGCCAATGCAGATGGCACAGACAAAAAGCTATACAAAGGCTCAAAATGGTTATTGCTAAAGGATAGTAATAAGTTGAAAAAAAAGCAAAAAAATCATTTAGATGAGTTACTAGATTTAAATGAGAATTTAGCAAAGGCTTATATTTTGAGAGATGAATTTAGGCAAATTTTTAAAGCAGTGACAATTTTAGAAAGATTAGTTTTATTTAATCGGTGGAAAAAAATGGCATCATCAACTGATATTCCTGAAATACAAGATTTCCTGAAAAAAATTAATGCTTGGTCTGATCATATTATTAATGCTCTTAAGGATAATAGTTCAAATGGATACGCTGAAGGTATAAATTCGAAAATACGAGTAATACAAAGAATGGCTTATGGTTATAAGGATTTTGAATATTTAAGATTGAAAATATTTCAACAATTTAATTTTAGAGAATTGAACTCTATTTTTAACGAGTGATAATTCCCACAAAACTGGAATGAGCCAATCTTTATTTGTTATTTCTCTCATTTATTTTCCTATATTCATTATAAGATCAAATTCATTCTACTGGCAACGGACTGCCAGTGAGCAAAAAGTTGGCGTCGGATTGATTGAACTTAACGTTTTGCGATCAATCAGCATTTGTGACTTATTGGAATCAAGTTTAGCAAAGCTTTTAATTTATTACAAGTATAAATTACATGAGAAGAACTAATTTAGCAATTCAAGATGCACGCTGTCATATGACGTTAAGCGTCTTTCACCAAAAAACATATTTTTAAATTCAATTAAATTCTAATTTGGTCATCAATTTGAATTTTTATTTGTTTTTTCATTTGTGTCTTTTCGTGAAGATAATTGATTCGTAAATAACTTTTAAATCTTCTTACTTTTATTGAAGAGGTATACCAATTATTTTCATGAAATAATTCTATTATTGTTGGTTTGGGAGATTTATCTAAATATATTTTTATTAGTATTTTTCCATAATCCGTTTCGCTAAAATATTTCATATTATTCTGATTAATTATTTCATTATTTATTATTAACTTATCAGGTGTAGTATTTTCAAAAAATAAGCTAATACTTCCTTTCCTATGATATGGTAGAGAACAATTGATTAGAAAAAGTGGCTCTTCTGGGTTCTTTATGGGTACAAATCCAGTTTCCCACAATAAAAGAGTAT
>JAOZTV010000491.1 GCA_029939015.1 Candidatus Aminicenantota bacterium | reverse complement strand
GAGCAAGAAAAGATTCAGGCAAATTCAACATATCTGACAACACTTCAGATAATAATTCAAGTGTTAATTCAGGCTCATAATCATTTAAAGAAAAGTTTTTATATACTTTTTTTGAAACACATCTTTCTAAAAGCATTACAGCAGAATCAGGCAATGCCCTATTCCTGATATTAGTCTTAGATGCCTTTACTATCTCAGTTATTATATTTTCTGAAATTATTACACTTTTGTCCATGGATAATTGTTCCGCTCTATTTAAAAGTATTTCCTCGGTTTGGATTTCTGACATTTGATTAATATTTACTTTTTGAAAATACCCCAATAAGGAGTTATCCCTTTCAATCGTGTTTTTAAATTCTTCATTATTTGTAGTTGCAATAATTTGTACAGAGCCATCTCTTAAAAATGGCTTAATAATGTTTAAAAAATCAAGTGAAGTACCTCTTGCAGCCCCAGAAGTCATCATCAGATGAATATCCTCTAATATTAGAATAGTTTTAGTCCCCTTCAAATCCTGTAAAAGTTTCAAACTTTTTTCTTCAAATTGTCCCCTATACTTTGAACCTGTCAATAAAGAAACAAAATTGATTTCTTTAACTGTGTTTTTCAGCAAAGATGCAGGAACATCACTATTAATTATTTTTTGAGCAAGATACTTTATCAAAGATGATTTACCAACCCCACTTTCACCAATAAGCAAAACATTTTTCTTAGAGGCTGAACTTAAGATTTCAATTAACTGAACAAGTTCTTTGTTTCTGAATAGAATATTTGGTTTGTTTTTTATAACCTCTTCAGAAATATTAAAAAAGGATTCATCCTTGTTTTTTCTTTTTGCTTCCTCTCTGCTCTTAATTAAAGAACTGCATTTCTTTATCTTTTCTGAAATAACCTTATTCTGAAAAATTGCAAGAGATTTTTTATATTGTACTAAAGCAAAATCAAAATTTTCTTCCTTAGAAAAAATGTCTCCCATCAATTCATAACCTTCAGAATAATAAGGGAAAATATTTATAAATCTTTCAAGAAGTTGTTTTGTTTCAAAAACCTTATTAAGGTAGGCAAGATTCCTTATCTGAAAAAGATATAGTAATGGATGGTCAAGTTTATCAAAGGCAATTGAATTTAATAATTCATAACTCTTTTGATATTGTTTTTCATTACTATATATCAATGAAGTGTTAATGTTTTCAAAACTATCCAAAAAGACATCTACAGGAACATTTATTCTATTTTTCAATATATCCCCATCAAATAATCTTAGATTTAAAATAAAAAACTCAAATAATGACCTGTCCAAATCTGAATAATTAACTATCATATCGTCTTTCATAGTTTCATTATAAAGAGAGACCCCTTGATTTGTTATTCCAGAAGTAAAAAATAGTTTCGAGTCAAGATTAAAAGCAAAGGGAAAAAGTGGAATATTAATCTTGCTATTTGAATAAAAATAATTCTCAATATCACCAAAGCCCTGAATTGAGTCTCCAACAGATGTTTTCATTTTTTCAATATCACCCGATATTTTCTGTTCAAGTAATTTAAAAAAATTTTCAACCCAGAATCTATACTCATTAAATATTTTTTTCTTATCTAATTTTCCTATTGCCACCCTATCCTGTTTTAAATAATCAATAATATTTTCTATAACAAAAATAAAAGTCTGCCTGTCTGTTTTTGACATAGTAAAAGAAAGAGCATCAAATTTTCTTATATATAAGGCAATTCGCTCCAAGGCTCTTACAGGACTGGGATTTAACCAATAATCTTTTTCTATAAGATAAATATTTCTTTTTTTATACAAATTTTCAGCCTTAATAATAGCGTCAACTATATGTATTAGCTTATATAATAAAGTTTTTGCATTTTTTTCATTAAATTCCAACTTCTCAATTTTAAGTTTAGGAAAAAAAACAGTAATAATTTCATTCAAATTAACCATCGTATTAAAAATTTTATTCATCTATTTTCTCCAACACTAATTTTATTATA
>JAOZTV010000009.1:13215-23897 GCA_029939015.1 Candidatus Aminicenantota bacterium | reverse complement strand
TATATGCAAAGAATGCACCATAATTAGACCAATGTGAGTCTGTTAATCTATAAAGCTTATATTGACCTTTGTTTTTAAAAAACTCCTTTCTCATATCCAATATTTTTACAGGAGATTTCATCTTATCAAGATAATTAATTAATTGGTCAAACCTATTTATATTATTAGACATTTTAATATTATCAGGTAAAAATTCAGGATAAATCGTACTCTTATTAGGTACAATAATAAAAAGATATTCTATGCCCCTCTTTTTCAACCAATAATATCTTGATTCTAATCTTTCTTTCCAAGCTCTCAATTGATTGATATCAAAGGGTTTTACTGCTCTAAAATAATCAATTATATTGCATACTTCATTTTCAACAGCATAAAATAACCAACCTTTTTTACCAAGTAATACTTTATTAATTGGAGAATTATTAAAAAACTTGATTTTCATAGAATTATTAATACTTATAATTTTATTTCTTAAAAAGAAATTATTATTAAATTCATCTATATTGTTTTTAAGAGTATATTCTAAATCAGACAACCTAAAATCATTTTTTTTTTTATTGATGCTTTTTTCAGCCTTATAATCACTATTAAGAAATCTACTATATAAACTATATAAGATTGGTATAAAAAGTATAAGAATGGTAATACTTTTAATTCTAATATTGCTTATTTTACTAATTCGTTGAAATTTTATTGAATTCAAAAAGAAGAAAAATAAGATAGATATAGGTAATAATAGTATGTAATAAATTGTTTTTTCTTCAGCTAATTTCTTAATTCTTTTATTTATACCAGAATTTACAAATGTAAAAGGAGTAGTCAATTCTATGAGATTATCTCTGAGTTTTATTTTTTTTGTTATTTTATTGCTTTTTTTAATACTATTAAAAAGTTTCCGTCCAGATAAGATAAAACTATTTGTCATATTATAAACTTTTATTTTTTTTATTTTTATTTTTTTATCAATTTCTCCAAAATAAAAATAAAGATTTTTGTAATTATTTTTATTGATAAATATAGAAGCTTTTTTAAATTCATTTTTAACAATTAGATTATGTCTTTTGGATACATTATTTTTATTTGTATAATGAGCCTCTACATATACCGGTTCCTTAATAAGATATTCAAATTCAACATATACATCCGTTGGTATAAGATTATTTTTTAAATATAAAACAGATAACAATAAAAATAAAAGGGATAGAGCAATGGAAATTTTTTTTTGCAATTCTACTACCTATTTTATTGCAATTACTTCTGGTGGACTTTCCTGTTTAAAAAAATATTTTGGTAAAACAACCAATGCATCAGCTGCATCTTTTTTTGAGATGAACTTACCCCAACAAACCCTATAACAGTTTCTTTTTCCAATCTTTCTACTTAATAAAAAAAAATTTCCTTTCGTTTTTATATTATTAAATGCCTTTTTTACAGATATTTTTTCACAAGCAACTTCAAGAAGAATAGTAAATTTTATTCCATTAGATTTAAGTTGTCTCTTCCACAAATCCATTGCTACTGCATATTGTCCATTCTTAAAATATTTAAGAGCTTCTTTTCCATTTTTCTTATTTGTCTTTATACTTGTCTTTTTATTTACATTTATTTTTTGGACATCTTTCATTTTAACAGGAATTTCATTCTTAGTTTTTGCTTTTAATTCTTCTTCAGATACATTAGTGACTTTTTTTTGTGGAATAATTGTAGTTTTTGGTTTTAAATTATTCTTGAAAATTTCATTTACTTTTATATTTGTGTGTTTTTTTTCAACTATTTCGGTGTTAATATCTTTTAAAAGTATAAAAATTATTGCACTTAAGGCTAATACTATTATAATTAAAATTAAAAAAAACTTCATTTTTGAGCTATTTTTTTTTTGGTTTAATTCATCAAAATCATTAAAAGCATCTTTATTATCTGATAAATCACCAGTAGTATGCTTTAAGATTGGTTTTTCAGAGTCTTCTTCTTCTTTTTTATCTGAGTCTTCTTCTTTATCAAATGTATATTTTTCACTATCTCTTTTTTCATCAATATTAACTATCACTTCATTATTATAGTCCTTTTCTGATATGATTTCATCATTTTGTTTTTCTTCTTCAACAGCTTTGACGTGTTCAAATATTATTGCTTTTTTTATCAATAATTCAGATATTAAAAAAAAATAGATAGTCTTTAACACAGTTTCTCTTTGAACACCAGAGTATTTTGTAATTATATTCTCAATTTTTATTTCACCATTAAATAACTTCAATAAACCTAGCTGGTTCTCAGATAATTTATACATTTGAAATTTTAATTGTTCAGGATTTTGCTTTAACTCAACTTGAAGACTACCAATTTCTTTCCATATAACACTCATATCCATAGCTTTGAATATGAACTCAGATATAAATTCAACAATATTTAATTCAAGACTTAAAAATTTTTGTGGAGGGGCATCTTTAGTAAACTGGAAACTTCCATCTGACCATCTAAGCACAGATATAATTATCTGTTTTAATTGCATTTTAGTTACTTCAATTAACTCCTCAAGAGTGATAAGTCCATTCTCAACTAAAATTTTGCCATAATTATCTTTATCACTGTCTTCTTTAAAAGGATTTAATTCTGCCTCATTTGAATAACTGCCATCAATAAGAATATTAACAAGTTTGTCCTTATCTGAATTAGATATTGCCCATACAAGTTTACCTTCATTAAAATATAAAACCTTCAATACATCTTCTTGTTTTAAATATAATATTCCGGTTAATTTTTGTTCATATACAGATAATAATAATTTTATTGTCGGCGTATCATTTAAACTACCTTTTTCACTTAACATTATAACTCCTTTAGCACATTCTAATATATCAATATTATAATAAAAGTCAAGTAGATGTTGACATTTATTATATTTAATGATAAAAAATCCTTATGGAAGAAATAGGATTTGAAAAAGATGTTATAGAAAACAGGATAATAGGTAAAGAAACAAAAACTACAAAATTCGTAGCCTTATCTGCATTAATATTTATTATAGTTTTAGGGACACTATCCTTTTATATTAGTAAAAGCAAGACCACACCTACTGTAAATAATGTAGTTAAAATCACAAAATCAACTAAAAACACATCCACTTATGATAAAAGTGAAAATGAAGAAAAACTTGAAACTATATTTACAATTTTAAATGTGTTTATTATCCTGCTAATGATTGGTATTTTAGCTGTAAAAAAAACAATTTACTATTCTTTAAAATTAATTAAGGAAAATGACAGTTTAGAACAGGTGCTTAAACAATGGAGAAAAATTGATTTATCACTTCTTACTATTTCTTTTGTTATTCCTATCATAGGGCTTATTATAACTCTGCTAGATATGGAATTTAAGAGAACAGCTCATTTCTTTATAGCATCCTTTCTTCTAGTTTTTATGTTAATGCCTATGACAATTAAAATTAGAAGTCGTTTAAATATATTAAAAAAATATTTTACAAATATTTTATAAAATACTATTACAAACATTTGATAAGATTGGTTTTCTATTATATAATATATTTCATTGGAGAAAAAAATGAATTTTAAAATCCTTATAGTTGAATACGATGTCAAAACAATTGATACAATAAAAGAGATACTTCCCTATTCTTCAATTATTTTTGAAGTAGTGGAAGATGGTTTAAAAGCGAAAGAAGCATTAACAAAAGACAGTTTTGATTTAGTAATAACAGCTGCAATGTTACCAAAGTTTCACGGTTTTCAATTATCTGAATTCATTGCAAAAGAATATAGCCGGATAAAAACAATTATTATAAGTGGCATTTATAAAGGGATTGACTATAGACATCAGGCAATTACTCAATTTAAGGCAGTTGACTTTTTTGAAAAACCACTTATAGCTGACAAGTTTAAAAGTAGAATAGTTGAAATACTCAATCTTGATTTAGATGAATTGGAAAAACAAAATTCACTCCACAAAACAAACCTCATTGATACTGCAAAGGTTCCCATTTATAATAATATTAAAGAAAAAGAAGAAAAATTAACATCAGATGACATATTTGGCGATATTATTAAGAATGTTGAGAAATCAAAACCATCAAATGATATTTTACCTGATAAATCAATTAAAATTAATCAACCTTCAAAAAAGCATACAGCATCAAAAAACAAAAGCTTTGATATGAGTTTTCTTGATGATTTGGTTAAAAAGCCTATAAAAAAAAAAATTGAAAAAAAAATTGAAACAGATATTTCACGAAAACTTGAAGATACTCTTTCAGGATTAGGTCTTTCAAATAAATCTGTTAAAAAAAAACCTGTTACTCCCCCCAAGATTAATATAGAACCAAAAATAGAACAAACACCCCAACCGCCAATACAAGAGCTAAAAAAAGAACCACAAAGTGAAGAAAAATATGATATCCTTGGTTTAATTGCACGTGGAGGTATGGCTGAGATTTATAAGGCAAAGAAAAGAGGTGTAAAAGGATTTAAAAAAATAATTGCATTAAAAAAAATTCTATCAGGTTATGGCGAAGACAATAATTACATTGAAATGTTCATTGACGAGGCAAAAATAGTTGCAGAACTCACACACCCCAATATTGTTCAAATTTATGATTTTGAAAAAAAGGACAATTCCTATCTTATTGCAATGGAATATGTTCAGGGAAAAGATCTTCGTAAAATATTGAAACTAACAAAAGAAAAAAACAATAAAATTTCAGAAGTTTTATCACTTTATATTACTATCAAAATTTTAAAAGCATTAGGTTATGCTCACAGTGCAAAAGATGAATTTGGTAAGAATCTTGATATTGTACACAGGGATGTATCACCTCCAAATATACTTATATCATATAATGGGGAAGTCAAATTAACAGACTTCGGCGTTTCCAAAGCTTCAAACAAAATGCATCAAACCATCTCAGGAGCTCTTAAAGGAAAATTATTATATATGTCTCCTGAACAGGCAAAAGCAGAAGAAAATATTGATGGAAGATCCGATATTTATTCTGTTGGTGCAATATTATTTGAACTTTTGACAGGAGAAAAACTATTTGCAGATAATTCTGAAATGGCAGTTCTTAAAAAAGTACAAGAAGGTATTATTGTTAAACCAAGTAGTATTAATAATGAGATTGACGATAAACTTGAACAGATTATTTTAAAAGCACTTTCAATTAAAGCCGAAGACAGATATCAATCAGCTGATAAAATGGTTAAAGATTTAGAAAACTATATTTCAAATACATATAATTTATTTCCTAGCTCAGTACATCTTGCTTATTATATTTCAGATTTATGCATAGAGGATATTGAAAATGAGAATTTAACTATTGAGATGAAACCAGTTCCAATTATAATTGAAAAAATTATTAAGGAAGTAGTTATTGAGACTGAATCAATAGAAGAAATTAACTCTGAAATTGAAGAAAAACCTTTGGAACTTTTAAATACAGAAATAATAGATCTTAATGTTCCGGAAGATCAACCAGAAATTATTGATGTAGTATTACCTGAAAAAAAAGATGATTTTTCTCCTGCTATTGATATTAATTTATCAATGGATAATCAGAAAACTCAAAAACTTGAAATAGAAGAACCAATTATGAGTATAGATGAAATTGAACAACAGCTCAAAGATCAGAATAAAATTCAAATTGAAGACGATATATTCAAGGATGAGGATAAAAAGAGCAAAAAACCATTATTAATTGCTATTGCTATTATCATTATTGTTTCAGTATTAATTTACTTGACAATTTCTTCCGGTTTATTCTCTAATAAAAACAAGAAGCCAGAGGGTCCTTTAACCTTACAATTAAATGAGACTAATCTTGTAAATAATTTACTTCATCAAAAAAAAGAGAAAACTCCTTTTACAGGCTTTATTCAATCAAAATGGTCAAATACAAATATCAAAGAAACAACTCAATATATAAATGGTCAAAAAGATGGAGAGTATTTAAAATATTTTGAAAATAAACAAAAAGAGCAAGAAGGTTCTTTTTTAAAAGGTAAAAAACATAATAAATGGATAGTCTATGGTAAAAACAATATTAAACTCAGGGAAACAAATTATAAATCAGGTATTAAAAATGGACAGGAAATAATCAAAAATAAGAATAATAATAAAATATCCAGCATAAACTATTCCAATGGAGTTAAAAATGATGGAATAATATTTGAATACCATGCAGATAATAAAAAAAAAAAAGAAATAATTTTCAAAAATGGAATTGAAACTTATAAAAGAATATGGGATATTGATGGGAATAGACTAATTAAAGGTATAATTATTAATAAATCTAAACAAAATAAATTAAAAATTGGTAATAGGACAAATATATTCTATGAAATTAACGATGCTGAATTTGCTATTTTACCTAAGGGAACTATTGGAGTAATACAAAACATCGATAAGCCTGAAACAATTATTAAAATTGAAGTTACAGATAGCAAAAATAATAAAGCAAAAGTTGTTGATATTAACGGCAATAAAAGAAGCATATTTATCGAAAAAGATAAAGTAAATATTAAATTTACTGTTATAAAAGTTTTTGTTGAAACAGATCCTGTAAAAATTGCTGCTAACGAAAAGAAATTAGAGGAAGAAAAACTTGCAGAAGAAAAAAAACTTGCAGAAGAAAAAAAAATACAATCTCAAAAAGCTACTGAGAAAAAGTTGGAAGATGATAAAATTGAAGCCGAAAAAAAGGCAGAAGAAGAAAAAACAGCAAAAGAGAAATTAATTGCTGAAGAAAAAATAAACAAAGAACTTGAACTTGAAAATAAAAGAATTGAAGAAGCCAGATTAGCAAAAGAAAAAGAAGATAAAAGAAAAAAAGACTTGAAAGAAGGTGATGAAGTTTCTGATGTTGATACACAACCTATTCCATTAGATACAACTATACCAAAACTTTCCAAAAAATTAAAAAAAAAAATCAAAGGTGACTCAATTCAATTGACAGTCAGTCTGCTTATTGATGAAAAAGGTAATGTAAAAAGAATAAAACGAATAATTAAATCTGGAATACCTGAAGTTGACTTAGAAGTTTCAAGAATAGTATTAAAATGGAAATTTAAGCCAGCTACAAAATATAATAAAAAAGTTAAGACATGGTTTACAAAATTAATTACATTAAAAAAATAAGGGGAAAATATGACAAACTTACTAGAAGAAGACAAAACATTTTACGAAACAACTCTAAACGAAGCAAAACACAAAATTGAAATTATTGACTCAAAAATTGAAGAAGAATTAGCAAGGGTAAAAGAAACAATTAATAGCCTTCAAGAACAAAAAAAAGCAGTTCGTCAAATATACGATGGTGCAGCAGTTATTCTTGGGGTTACAAATGATTTCGAAGAAGAAGAAAACGGAGATATTGAAGAATAAATTAATAAATTTTTTAAAAAAGCAAATATGAATTATTCAAAGGCACAGGAATATTTACAAAAAATCAGAGAAAATGGTACAAAACTATCATTGGAAAACATTAAAACAATAATAGATAATTTGCCCTTTTCTCTTTCAAAAATTAAATTCATACAAGTAGCAGGAACAAACGGAAAAGGCTCGACTTCACATTTTATCACTTCAATTTTAAAGTCAAACGGTTATAAAGTTGGCTTATTTACTTCACCTCATCTTCAAAATGTAAGAGAACGGATTACAATTAATAAAAGCTGGATTACAGAAATAGAATTTGCAAATGAAATTACAAAAATAAAAGATTTTATTTCTACTTTAATATCAAAAAATATAATTAATGACTCTCCAACTTTTTTTGAGCATCTACTATTATTAGGTTTATTTCATTTCTATTATAATTCTACTGACTTTGTTGTACTTGAAGTTGGACTTGGTGGAAGACTCGATGCAACATCTGCTATAACACCTATAGTCTCTGTAATAACCAATATTTCTTTAGAACATACAAAAACACTAGGTAAAACAATTAGTGAGATTGCCTTTGAAAAAGCTGGTATTGCAAAAAAAAATATTCCACTTATTAATGCCTCAAATAAGTATAGTATAGCAAGCAAAGTTATTGAATCAGTTTGTATAGATAAAGGAGCTTTATATTATCAGGCGTTTAATAAAAGCAATATACTTTCTACTAAAAATGAAAACAATTATTTTGATTGTTCCTACAAAACAGAAAGTGATATTTATAATTATAAAGTATATATGAATGGTATTCATCAAACGAGAAATGCATCAACTGCAATAAAGGCACTTGAAGTAATTAAACCACACTTACATTTATCAAAAAAAAATATTGCAAAAGGCATTGAAGAGAATTTTGTTCCAGGACGTATCGAATTAATTAAAGGAGACCCTGAAATTATTATTGATGCGGGGCATAACGTTGAGGGTATAAAAGTATTATCCGATTTTTTGAATATGAAGAAGTATAATAATAATACTCTGATTTTTGGGGTTTTAAGAGATAAAAAATTCAAAATAATGATATCTTTATTAGAACCATTTATGAATAATATAATTCTACTTGAACCAAAATCTAATAGAGCTCTACCAATTGAAAAATTAGAGCTATTATTTAAAGATAAAAATGTATCTCAATATAAAGATAATTATACTGATGCTTTGAACTATGCAAAAAGTCTGAAAAATAGAATAATTATTACTGGCTCTATCTATATGATTGGCGAAATGAGAAATATTATAAAACCGATATAATCGTAAGAAGGAAAAAATGAATATGAAAAAATTTAAAGATCTTGAATTAAAATTTATTGAACTTAGAAAGAAAGCTGAAATAGGTGAAATTGATAGTGCTACAGTTAACAAAGAGTTAAAAAAGCTGATGGTTTTGGACAGTAAAGGTTCATATTGGATTATTGGTGGCAATAGCGGCAAGTGGTATAAATATAATGGTAAGGACTGGAAGGAAGATGACCCTTATAAAACAGATAATATATCACAACAGGAAAATCTTCATAATACCACAAAGGTAATAAAAAATGACATTAAACAGACTCAGATTAAAAACACAAAAACATTAACTCAGTCTGATACCCCTCACATAATTTCAAGTATTGATAATAAAATTATCTGTAAAAATTGCAAAAGTAAAATTGAAAGCTATGAAATACACTGCCATATATGTGGAACAAACCAAAAAGAAAATCTTTCACCTAAAATTAAAAAAAAGGAATCTGATATACCTGAACTTCTTATCTCCTCTGTCAATCTAATATCATTAATGTTTTTTTTTGGTGGCATTGGAATCATTATTGGGGTTATACTTGGTGCAACAATAGGGATTTTTAAAGATATTCCAATCTATATAGAATTACCACAGATGTTAAATGACCTACGAAGTAATATTTTAGGTGGTATTTTATTTGCTATTTTAGGAGGTCTTGCAGGCTTTTTGATTTTTGCAGTTAAAGCAATATTCTTTGGATCTTTGTATAATTTAATTTCTTATTTCTTTGGCGGGATAAGATTTAAGACAAAAAAATAATAGGTAAAATGACTGAGTATTTAACTGATACTAAATTTATCTATATGATAGTTTCAATATTTATATCATTATATTTTTATTCATCAATATTTATGATGCTAAATAGAAAGAATAAGTAAACTTGACTTTTAATATAATTAAGGATAGACTTCCACAGAAAATATTATATTTTGGAGATATATATGCAAAAGACAGAAAGTTTTGAAGATATGTTAAACGAATCATTTAAGCCACAAAAAAAATTTGAATTAGGCGATAGAATCAGTACAATTATTTCAGGAATTGACAAAGAAAATGTTTATCTTGATATCAGTCCAAGAGTTCAAGGTATTGTAAATAAGAATGAATTTATTGAAGATGGAAAAACAACAGTTTCAATTAATGATGAAATTATGGTCTATATAATTGGAAAAACAAAAGGCTTTTTCAAATGCACCAAAAGACTTGGTTCAGGTGATCAAAACAATTCAAATATTCATGAAGACAAATATACTATAGCCCTCAAAGAAGTTTATGAAAATGGAGTTCCTGTTGAAGGTAAAATAACTAAAGTAATTAAAGGTGGTTTTGAAGTTACAATTATGGGTAAAAGAACTTTTTGTCCAATATCCCAGATAGATAAAGCCTATTGTGAAGACCAGGAAGTATTTCTTAATAAAACTTATTCATTTTTAATATCTGAATATAAAGAAGATGGCGATGACTTTATAGTAAGCAGAAAACAGCTTTTGATAGCAGAATCTGAAAAAAAAGCAAATGAATTATGGAAAAACATTGAGGAAAATGATATTTTTGAAGGTATTGTAACTACTGTAAAACCTTATGGTGCCTTTGTTGACATTGGAGGTATTGAAGGTTTGCTTCATATATCTGAAATTGCTCACGAGAGAGTTAATGATGCTACAGAAAGACTTAAAAAAGATGATAAACTTAAAGTAGAAATAATAAATATAGATAAAGTTACAAAAAAAATTGGACTATCGTTAAAATCACAAATTGAAGATCCTGCTAAAAAAATACTTGAGGACATACACGAGGGAGATGTTTTAGAAGGCACAATTGTTAAATTAAAACCTTTTGGAGCATTTATCAACCTCTTTCCAGGTGTTGATGGTTTACTCCATATCTCTAAACTGGGAATTGACAAAAGAATTGATCATCCCAAAGAAGTATTAAATGTAGATGAAAAAGTAAT
>JAOZTV010000009.1:0-13115 GCA_029939015.1 Candidatus Aminicenantota bacterium | reverse complement strand
AGTAATTGTTCAGCAAAATATAATGTACCTGATGTTAATATATCAAGTAGTACAAAATTAAAATGTTCAAAATGTAATCATGTTTTTACTGTTACTACACAATTTAGTGATGAAGAATCTGCAAGCAAAAAAGATACAGCAAAAATAATAAAAAAAAACATAAATGATTCTCTATGGTCAGATGAAAATCTTGAGCTACCTGAGGACAAAAAGCTTTCAGTTGCTATAATCAGAGGTGCCAGAGCAGGGTATATTTATAAAATTGAGAAACCATATATAATTATTGGAAGGGGCAAGGTTGACTTAATAATACCAGACAAAGAAATTTCAAGAAAACATCTAGCAATTGAAATTAGAAATGAAAAAATTATTTTAAGAGATCTTGGCAGTACTAATGGAACTTTTTTAGATAATAAAAAAATATCTTTATTAGAAATATCTGATCAAAGTGAATTTAAAATTGGACAGACAACATTGATGCTTATTTCTACATCAAAGAATAAAATCTATTATAAGTAATGTGTGGAGAGTATTAAAACTTCTAATTAACCTTGTTTTATCATCTTTTGTATTCAATTTTTATATTACAATATTAGTTATACTATTAAATCCATTTGAAATTATCAATGATTATGAATTTTTAATATTATTTCTTGACATGTATGTGTTTTACGGTCCTTTATGGATATTCTCATTATGGATTTTATTTTATTTTTTCCAATTTTTTTCTGAAAAAAAATTTAATATTGGTATTTTATCACCCCCAACACTAACTTATTTTTTCTTTTTTAGTGTATTTGTATCGTCTTTGGTTATTTATTTGAATTATGATTATTATTTAATCCAATTTCCAAAAACAATTCAATCTATTTTTATTGAAATACTACTTGTAAATTTAGTAATTATTATATAAAGTGTCATATTTATTTTTTCAAAGAATTTAAACAAAAAATGGATCCATAGCCTTGTCCTGTTTGTATTAACAATTAGCTTTATAAATACATATAATACAGTTCAAACAAAAAAAAAATTAATTAAAGGATATAAAGCTGATTTAATTAAAACTCAAAAAGAAGAACCACGAAGAATTAGAATAGTTATTATGAATGGACTTTCATTAAGTGTAATTAACAATATTAAGTCTGAACAAAATCTTTTGAATTTTAATTTTCTTTTAAAGAATGGTGTTGCTGGCAATATAGAACTTTTTAAGCCAAACTTGGATATTTCACTTCTAAATACTGCTTTTACTGGTAAAATACCATCAAGTCTCCCCTATCATTCAAATTATAAATTCAAATTTAGAAATATAAATAAAGAATTTAATATTTTCCCAAGATATATTTTTTTCAGATATTCTTCAAAATTAAAATTTTCATTTTTTTATAAAAAAAACAGAGAGCCTATAATAAACCAGATATCACAACACTATACACAAAATGGTTTTAAGATACAATCACTTATTAACCCTATTTTTTTTCCCAGTTATTTTAGTAAAAATCTTAAAACTAACACAAAATATATCAAACATTTCTCTGAAATTAACAAACATAATAAAGATATAAAATACAAGCTTTTAAATAAATCTATATTTTATGACACATATATTAAAAGCAGAATATTAGATCTTAAGGACAGCGATTTCTTTTTTTCAGTTATTCAATTCAAAGGACTTGATACAATAAGTAAGTATTTTTATCAGTTCTACATGAGTCATATTTTTGGAAACATTGAAAAAGACAGTATTGAAAAATATAAATGGGTATTAGAAAATTATTATGAATTCTATGATTCAATTATTGGTAATTTAATTTCTACTACAGGTGATAATGAATTACTAATTATACTTAGCCTATATGAATATGAACCTCTGCCTGTCTGGCGTAGAATTCTTGCAAATTTACTTGGCAATAGAGAGATCTATATGTATAAATCATTAAATTCCAGAGGTTCAATTTTTTTATATGAGAAAAATGCAATTAAAAAGGGATATCCATTGCAGACTATGTCTATTTTAGATTTTTTCCCAACCATGCTCTATTATTCACGCTTTAATTTATCCAATAATATGAAAGGTAAGATTATACGTGAAATTTTCCTTGATAATTTTCTATTAAATAACCCTATTGATATAAGAACAGAAAGTAAAAATACAAATAATTAGGAGAATATTATGAAAAAAAGTTCAGCTCTTTATTTTAGTTTTATGTCAATTATTATTGGAATACTTATAGGATCAATTAGTGTTTATTTTTTAATACATATAAATGAGATTAAAGAAATAGAAAAAAATAATAAAACAACAATAAATTCTTTATCACAAAAAGTAGAAAATTTAAAAAATTTAAACCAACGACTTGAATTGATTCAAATTGAAAAAAAGAAAAAGCTAAAAGGTCTTATAAATGACATTAAAAATAAAGATTATTCAGTCTTAACAAAGAGTCTCCTGCTTTCTAAAGATATTACCAATAATTTAGATTATAATAAATTATTATTAAAACCAGAATTAATCCAAAACATTAATACTGAGACTCCAGAAGATGATCCTGATATTAAAAAAATTAAAGAAGCAATTGACACAAAAACAAGAGAAATTTTTACATCAACAAGTTTTATATTAAAAGAAAAAATAAATAAATTAAACATACGAATTATGGACAAAAATCAAAAACTTTCTGATACTAATTTAGAATTGGATAAGACAAATTCAACCCTTGACAAAAAAAACATAGAGTTAAATGAAAATATTATAAGTATCAATAAATACCAGAATAAATTAGAACTTCAAAATAAACAATTACAAGAGAACCTGAATGAAATAAAACAATATAAAGAAAAATTAGAATTGCATAAAGAACAAATATTTTCTTTAAGAAAAATTGAATTAGAACTTAATAAATCTATGTCAGCACTTGAAACTAAATTAGAGGATGGTAAACTTAAGGTCAGTTTTAAAGGAGATATTTTATTTGCCTCAGGTAGCCATACATTAAAACCAGAAGGTAAAAAACTAATTGACAATGTTTTCCCCATACTAAAAAAAAACATAACAAATAATAATATTTTTATTGCTGGTCATACTGATAACGAAAAAATTATTGAGACTACACAATCAAAATATGAATCAAACTGGGATCTCTCAACTTATAGAGCAATTGAAGTTGTTAAATACTTGTCACAAAAAGGAATTAAGCCAATCAATATTACTGCTGCAGGCTTTGGTAAATTTAGACCAATTGCTGATAATTCCACAAAAGCAGGAAGGCAAAAAAACAGAAGAGTTGAATTATTTTTAATTCCTAAAATTATTAGAAGAAATAATGAATAATAAGAAAAACAAATCAATATTTAATGAAATCAAGTCTTATATAATAATCTCATTTGGTTTATTTATAATGGCAATTGGTTGGACAGCCTTTCTTATCCCTTCAAAAATTATAGGTGGCGGACTAACCGGACTATCAACAACAATTTTCTATCTTACAGATATACCCGTCGGTATTACTGTATTTGCATTAAATATTTTATTAATTATTTTTTCAATAAAAAAAATTGGAGCAAGTTTTGGTATAAAAACAGTTTTTGGTATTAGCATTCTTTCAATTTTCTTAGGTATATTTCAAAATTTAATTAAAGTATCTCCTGTAAACGACTTATTTATGGCCTCAATACTTGGAGGAATATTTATTGGAATTGGCATTGGAATCGCATTTTCTCAAGGCGGAAGCACTGGCGGTACTGATATAATTGCAAAAATAATAAATAAATATCGTAATATAAGCCCTGGAAAAGTTATACTGTTAACAGATGTATTTATTATAAGTTCATCATATATAATATTTCAATCAATAGAAAAAATAGTTTATGGACTCGTTGTTATGGCTATTGTAGCTTATACCGTTGATATATTCCTTGAAGGAGCAAAACAATCATTGCAGGTATTTATATTTTCTAAAGACCACCAGAAAATTGCAAATAAAATTGGAGAAGAAATCGATAGAGGTATTACGCTCTTAAATGGTGTTGGCTGGTACAGCCATAAAGACACAAAGGTTTTACTAGTTATACTTAGGAAATACGAAGCACATTCTGTCTATAAAATAATTAAAGAAATTGATCCTGATGCATTTATGTCAGTATCAAAAGTTATGGGAGTTTATGGTAAAGGGTTTGATAGAATTAAATTTTAATTGCCATTGACAACTATTGTTTTTGTGTTAAAATTTAACTTAATATAACCTGAGTTGAGTTATTCAATTTAGGTAAATAAAATTGGAGAAGTTAAATGAATACACAACCTAAAGTAATTGTTTTTTCAACACCAACCTGTTCATGGTGTACAACTGTTAAGCAATATTTAAAAAAAAATAATATTCGTTTTAGAGATATCGATATAACTAAAGATGAAAGAGCTGCAAAAGATATGGTTAGAAGGACAAAGCAACAAGGTGTCCCGGTAACACTGGTAAATAATAGGCCTGTAATAGGATTCAATAAACTTGAACTAAATAAACTACTTAATATTAAAGGATAAAAAAACAAACAAATACTTGACTTTTTTTTTTAATCATATTACTCTTTATTATTAGGGGTTAATTAATGCAGATTAAAAAATTTAGATATATATTACTTATTTTATTAATATTTTTATTTTCTTCAAATTCATTATTTAGCAAAACCGTATCAATAACTCAACTCGGTTATATAATAAAAAAATCAATACCATCTATAAAAATAATTGCTGTATTATATCCTATACAAAATAAAAATGCAATTATAAAAGATGCTAAGATGGCATATACAATATTAAAAAAAAAAATTGTTATATATGATATTGCAAAACAATTTGAAATAACAAAAAAAATTAGCAGAATATCGAGGTTTAAAGATGTTGCTGTAATAATAATGACCGACAAAAACATTTTTAATCAAAAAACAATTAAATTTATATCGGGAAAACTCTTAAAAAAAGGCATCCCTTTATTCACAAATAGAATGAATGATACAAAATTTGATGCTCTGATATCAATGTTCTATAAATCAAATAAATTGGAAAAGCACCTAAATAAATTACAACTTCAGAAATTAAATATTGCAGTTGCAAATAATTTTATTGAAAAATTTATCATAGATGTAGAGTAATTAAATACAAATTAAATCTAATGGAGAAATAAATGAAAAGAAGAGATTTTATAGTAAAGTCCTCGGCAGTTATGGCATCGTCTTTAGTAAGTTCAATTAATCTTACAGGAAAAACAAATCTTAAACAACCTGTAATAAAAGTTGTTGGTGAATCACCCTATAAACTGACAAAAAAAGCAATTCTTGAATTAGGCGGTATGAAACAATTTATTGCAAATCAAGACGTTGTAATGGTTAAGCCAAACATAGGTTGGAACCGTACCGTTGAACAAGCCTCTAATACAAACCCTGAAGTACTTAAGGCAATTATTGAAGATGTATTAAATGCAGGAGCTAAAAAAGTAATTATTATGGATAATACCTGTCATAAGGCTGAAGACTCTTATGAAAGAAGTGGTATAGCTGAGGTTGCAAAAAAACTTGGTGCAGAGGTAAGATATGCTGATAAAAATAGATTAGTTGCATACGATTTTAAAGGTGAGTTTATTAAAAAGCTTCCCATATATAGAGATTTTTTTGAAGTTGACAAATTTATCAATGTACCAATTTTAAAACACCATGGTAGTGCAGGCCTAACAATTGGTATGAAAAACTTATATGGAATACTTGGCGGAAGAAGAGGAAAACTGCACCAGTATATGGGAAAGAGTATAGCAGATCTTGCAAAGGGATTTAAGGTTGATTTAACTATTATAGATGCATACAGAACACTTATAAGAAATGGCCCAGTAGGTGGAAGACTAAGCGATGTTGTTTTAAATAAAACAGTAATTGCATCTCAAAATATTTTTGAAGCCGATGTTGTTGCAGTAGATGTTTTTGGAGAAATTCCTGAAAAATATGATTTTATTAAAGAGGGATTTAAAAGAAAACTCGGAGAAATGGATTTAAAAAAAATTAATATTAAAGAATTTAAGGTTTAATCGCTAGATGACATTAAAAAAATAAATCATTAAATGACTTTAATAAAAGGAAAAATCATTCAAAAAATAAGAATCGTCATACAATTTGTATTTCTATTTCTTTTTTTCTTCCTATTAATAAAGGCAGGTAGCTCAGGTGTCAAATCTTTTGTATTTACTGACTATTTTTTTTATTTTGATCCTCTTATTTTTTTATCTAACCTAATTTCTACCCATTCAATAATACCTATTTTGTTATTATCATTAATTCCAGTTATTTTAACATTCATATTTGGAAGATTTTTTTGTGGCTGGGTATGCCCTCTTGGTAGCATAAACCAATTTATATCCTGGTTTGCCTTTAAAAATAAAAAAAACATTCAAAAACCATCAAAAGAATTATTAAAACTCAAATATTTTATTCTCATATTTATTTTGTCAATGTTATTTATAGGTACGAATATAACAGGCTGGTTTGACCCATTTTCAATTTTAACAAGAAGTTTTTCTACAACAATTAGCCCAATTATTGATTATAATATTGAAAATACTTTAAAAGAGGGTGCGAACGATAAGGGAATAATATCAAAAGGCTTAAAGCCAATTTATACTTTTGCAAAAAAAGAAATAATTAAAAAAGAGCAAAGGGTATTTCCAGGTTCTTTTCTAATAGGTTTTATGTTTTTTTTAATAATTATTTCAAATTTCTATAAACGAAGATTTTACTGTAATTATATTTGTCCTCTGGGTGCAATGTATGGATTATTTGCAAAGTTCAGTATATTCAATTTGAAAGTCAACTCTGATTGCATAAAATGTAATGCCTGCTCTTCGAACTGTACTTATGATGGTAATCCTTATAAAGACTATTCTAAATCAGAATGTATTGTATGTTTAAATTGCATAACAGATTGTAAACCTGAAGTAATCAAAACTTCATTTAATTTTGATTTTTCTAATAAAGATATGATTGAATTGAATATTGACAGGAGAAGAGCTGCCGGAACTGTAGCAACTGCAATTTTTGCCGGTTCATTACCAAGAATATCAGGAAATCAAAAAATAAAATCATCTGCATCAGGTGTTGCCATTCACAACTTTATAAGACCTCCAGGCTCAGTAAATGAAATTGATTTTTTAGCAAAATGTATAAGATGTGGTGAATGTATTCAAGCATGCCCAACTAATTTCCTACAACCTGCATTATTTGAAACTGGGATTGATGGAATATGGACTCCAGTTGTAAATGCAAGATATGGATATTGTGAATATGAATGTAATAACTGTACACAGGTCTGCCCTACTCTTGCTATTGAAAAGCTTTCAATAAAAGAAAAAAAAGAATTTGTAATGGGAATTGCAATTATAGATAAAAACAGGTGTTATACTTACATAAATGGCTATCAGGAAAAAGGCTGTGCCGTTTGCGAAGAACACTGCCCTGTACCAGATAAGGCAATCAAATTCAGAGATATAGATATCAAAGATAGTTATGGTGGTATTATTCCTATAAGACAAATATTCGTTGAGCCTGACCTATGTATTGGCTGTGGTATATGTCAAAATGTTTGTCCAAGACAGGATGCACCAGGAATTATAATCACATCAGAAGACGAAACAAGAGAACGCTTAGTTGATAAGTTGGAGTTGATAAATTAAATATTTAATATCTACAATAATCACTCCCTTCTTTTTGAATTACTAAGAAATCCTTAGTAGTTTTTTTTTGTTTTTGTTTTTTGTTTGTTTATTGTTGAAAAAAGTTTGTTTTTATTATATATTATTAATGTTCTTTACCTATGGTCTGGAACATACAGAGGTTTTTTACCGTTGAGCCAGTGTTACAAATCAACGGTAGGATATTTAATATTTTCCAATATTGAATTATTTGGAGTAAATTATGCAACAAGTTGTTATTAGAGTAAAGGATGATACAAAGATGGATTTTTTTCTTAACTTAATCAAACATCTAGATTTTGTTGAAGTTAAGAAAAAAATAATAAATAAAGATAAAAAGATCGATAAGTCTTCCGAAACCAATACAAAACTTTCAAAAAATGAATCTGATGTAGATTTTTCAGAATATACAGAATTAAATGAATTGACTTTAGAAACAATAGAAAATTCCAAAAAAGGGATAGGTGTAAAAAGTCATGAGAACTTAGAGCTTCTATATAAAGATTTAGGTATATAGTGCTGGAAATAAGGAAAACAAGTATATTTAAAAAAGACTTTAAAAAAAGAAAAGACAATATAGATATTGCTGTTTTTAAAGACATATTAAATCATCTGGTTAATGAGAATCAACTTCCAAAAGAATATACAGATCATCCTTTAAGAGGATATAAAAAAAATGAAAAGATTCGAGAATGTCATCTTGAGCCTGATTTATTGTTGATATATCAAAAAAAAGATGAATATCTTTTACTAGAAAGAATTGGTTCTCATTCTGAATTATTTAAAAAGAAAAACAAGAAAAAATAGGGTAATAAATTAATTTTAATAATCTTTTTGGTAAGTTATTACAATCAAACCAGTTCTTTTTAGACCATTTTTCATGATATTTAAGAAGTTTGTCAGAAGTTTTACTTTTTTCTTTTTTCTTTTTTTTTTTTCTTTTTCCTTTTTTTTGGAATAGTTAATCTTATACCTGAAGGATGAGACGGGAAAGGAATTTTGTCTTCAGTTTTAAAACAGGACCACCACGACATCCGTTTATGAAAATTATCCGGTAATTTTTGAATAAATTTGTTTTTTGTATCATTAAGAATCTCTGATTTACTTTTTGTTAAAATATGTTTAACATAATTAAGACTTGTCCAAAAAGTTTCTACAAGACCTTCCTTAAATAATATTTCAATTTTATCCATTAATTCTTCTGGATATAAATCACAAAGTACATTTACTAACGGTGTATATATATCAAGATCTTTCTCTTTACCTTCAATGGGAAATAGCGATTCAAAGAAGTTCATTACTGATTCTCTGTTCACTAATCCATCTACTATTGCAAAAGACATAGCTTGTAAGGCGGCACTACGGCAATACTTATTAATCTTTTTATTGATTATCATTGCCTTAATGCGATCCAATGAACCACCGCATGTAGAATAAAGAATGCCCTGCAAATCTTCTGTTATTATATCTCCAAATAAGTCAAAAGACATTTCTCCTGGTAAGCTGAAAAGATCAACAATTACATTATGAGCTTGAGATTCTTTAAATTGAGAAAGCAGATAAACTGCATACTTATGAGCAAAATAATCACTGTCAACATCTTTATAAAGAACCGGATCTTTTGCCACTATCTCCAATATTTTGATCAAGTGAGACGTAATTTCTTCTTTCAGTTTAAGTGATGCATCTATCTCTTTTCTTTTATAATCTCCATCAAATATTTCAAAGCTTTTAATAATATCTTGTACTTCCATCATATATCCTTGTTATTAGTCCTACCAATCTCATTTTGAACTATTTCCAAATTGGAAACAGTTGCCTTTTTTTCGTGTTCTCCACTTTCAAAGATCTTTTTAAGGTGTTTTGAAATAGCTGGAACATTTACATCAAATAGCTCTGCAATTTTCTTCTGAGGCATCCAAATAGTTTCATTTTGAAGTAAAACATCAACTTTAATATCACCATTTGGACTCTTGTATAGCAAAAACTTTCTGTTTGGTTTATATTTTGTTAAATCTAATTTGTTCATCAATAACTCCTCCAATTAAGATATAGTTATTTTATATGAATTTTCCAAAATAATAATTTTGAAGAGCCACAACACGATAGTCATTACTTTTTTTCCTTTACCATTCCTTTATCATCAAGATAAAATTTACCGTTAAATTCTTTTAATATTTCATTTTTAAAGACTATTTTTTCTTCATCTGTTAAATTAACATATTTTTCATCAACATAAAATCTTTCAAGATTACGCTTATCTCCTGGCATAAAAACAAATTTTTTATTATTAAATTGATAGGCCTTATATTTTGCTTTAATTATTAAATGCTCTTCACTTTTCTTAATAATAATTTCACCTGTCTGTTTATCAAGATCTAACAAACTTTTAACTTCCGGATAACTAACCCTTACCCTGTCTTGTATATATGGCGTCTGAAGCGAATACCACATTCCTGTTTCCATATAAACGGGCAAACCTTTAAAATTTTCACCTCTCATAGCATTAAGTAGCGACACACCTCTAAAATTTATATTTTTCTCTATCCCTACTAGTTCAAGAAGTGTAGGAGATATATCAATATCTCTAACAGTTTTTACTATTTTTCTTCCATTAAAGTCCTCAAAAGGTGAATAGACGCCAAAGGTCATACTATGAGAGTATTCTCCTCTCAGATGATCTCCATGCCCTATTCCTAAGCCTTTTTCATAAAGACTCTCTCCATGATCAGACATAATTATTATAATTGTATTTTTTTCAACACCACTTTTTTTTAAAAACTTTAACATATCAGCTAGATTATCATCAAAAAGTTTTGAAGCTGCATCATATAGCCCAATTACCTGTTTTTTTTCATCTTCAGGTAAATCAAAACCAGAATATGCTTTTACCATATCATCCTTACAATATTTATGTTTTCCTATATAACCCTCTTTTTCAAAGAGATTATAATATGGATATTTTGAAGCATAGGGAAAATGATTATTTGAACTAAAAGCCAAAACAAAAAAAGGTTTCTTCTTTTTTATTGAGCCCTTTATATAATGCTTTGCTTTTTCGGTAACATAATATGGGTCAATATTTAAAGGCATACCTGACATTTGCGGAAAAATAGTTCTTCCAACAGGATTAATTAATACACCAAGTAAAAAATAATGAATTTCCAGACTTCTCTGTTTTAGTACATTTTTAATTGTAAGATGTGGTGCAGATACATTATCAAACCCATAATCTATTCTTGAAAATATATCACCTGCAAAATCACTTGCAATAGAAGTTTCATATCCATTCTTATTTAAATCTTTAATTAAGGTTTTCCAGCCCTTTTTAATATCTTTATTTAAAGGGAACATATGCCTAACCTTATGTTCTATAGGAAGAGTTGAGGTAAATACACTAGTCCATGATGAAAATGTACGTGCAAGAGAAGATTTTAAATTCAAAAAATTGACTCCCTTTGAAAATAGTTTGTCAATATTTGGAGTTTTTCTCTTATATCCATTATATGAAATACTCTTTGGTCTTAATGAATCCGCAGCTAAGATTAGTATATTGGGTTTATCTGAATTAAATTCACTTTTTTTTGGTATAGTTTTAAAGTTATAAATGAGTAAAAAAGAAACTAGTAAAACTATTAAAGATTGATAAATTCTTTTATTCTTAATGGCAATAAATATTATTAAACCAATAAAAACTAAATAAATCACAAACATAGGCAAAACATCAGTAATAAAAACCTGAAAATATTTTAAAATAGCACTATGAGTATAAAGTTGTTCCTTAAATAGCTGAGGAAACATCTTTACGCCTCTTATCCAGAATAAGAACCAGATCAAAAAATTGAATATAAATATCATTCTTTTCTTTTTCATATCAAGTAAAACAGAAAATAAAAATATTACAGAACCAAAAAGAAAATATGTAAATAAAATTTTCAGATTATAAAATATCAAAAACCAGGTATAGTGAGAAAAAATGTATTCTTCGATTTCTTTATCTGTTGCTCCCATATATGAAAATTTAAGATAAAGTACAAATGATATTACAAATAATATCAGTGAAAAACTAAAGCTTGTAAATAAGTTCTTCTTATATTTTTTTAAATCAATATTAATTTTTTTCATTTTTACCCTTTATCCAATACTTTAAATATCTCTAAATATTTATCTTCAATAACTTTCCATGAATAATTTTTCTCAAAAAATTTTCTTCCACAATCTCCCATCTTTTTTTTAAGTTTTTTATCATTCATTAGAAGAAGAATTATTTCTCTGAATTCTTCATAATCATAATACCATAAACCGGCATTACTCCTTTTACACTGTCCCTGTAGTACTTCCGTTTTTCCATTTGCAATAACTGGTTTTCCTAATGCCCAAGCTTCAAGAGATACCATTGATAAAGATTCATACTGAGATGGAATTACCAGAAACTCAGCCCCTGCAAGTGCATCAAATTTTTCTTTATCTGTTACAAAACCAATATACCTGATATTCTTATGTTCAGGTATATCAATTACAGACTTTCCCATTAGCACTAATGTTAAATTTATTTTATTTTCTTCTAATACTTTTAAATAATAATTTAATAGTTGTGGAACGCCCTTATTTTCATCAAGTCGTCCAATATAAACAAAATAATCACCTTCAATATCAAATTTATCGCCAAAAACATCAGGTTCAAATAATTCTGGGATTTCAGAACCAACACCAACAATATCTGATATTACATCTTTATTATCTGAAACCTTTTCGATTATTTCCTTTTCTTCGACTGAATTATAAATAATTGCCTTAGGTAATTTAAAAAAATCTTTAAATAATCTTAAATAAAGTACTTCATCATGTTCTGCCGTAGGTACAAGAATACATTTGTCTTTAAAATCCCTAATACCATAAAATGAATGATAATATCTAAATGAAAAAAATATCAAATAATCAAATTCATTTTCTCTCTTCTTAATATCTTTCAACATATCTGGCAGAAAGGGACCTTCCTCTTCAAGCCATTTTAATTCATCTTCATAATCATGTTCTTCATCATAAATTTTTTTTTGGATATTGCCAAATACTTCAGGATTTCTTTCTTTATCGACTTTATATCTATTGGTTTTAATACCATTAATTAATTCAAAACCTTCTTTAAAATGGTGTTTCCAGGTAACATAATCAAGTGCAGTAGAAGTAAAAACTTCAATTTGTACATATTTTGAAAGCTTTTCAGCAATAAGTCTGGCATGGTATTCTGCCCCGCCATTTATCTCATTACCATACCTCTGAACAACAATTCCAATCTTTTTATCCATTTGGAATTATAACATATTTCAAACATGTTTACATAATAATGATTATTGATCTAAACCTTTTCTGTTATTCCATTTTTATTATAAT
>JAOZTV010000164.1 GCA_029939015.1 Candidatus Aminicenantota bacterium | reverse complement strand
GATTATGTAGCAGTAAAGGGTATGCCAATAGGTACAATTCTTGAATGTTTTACAAAAGAAGCTTTAGACAAAGCTTCTTTGACAGCAACTTCACTTGAGGACAAAGAACATGTTACTTTGTTTATGAAAAACAATCCCTTGTTTAATATTAAATACTTAGATGCAAATACCGAATTAAATTTTCCAAAGATGAGGCTTACTGTTGATAATCCTGAGGATTTTGAAAGAGCAGAAAAAATTATATCCAATCTTTATACTAAAGGAATTCCAGATATAAAGCAAGTTATAGATTATGTAAACCATAGTATGGCTTAATAAAGAATTGATGATGAATAATAAGCAACAAGAACCTTTGGGTTTTTTTTATAAAAAATATGGCGTCAACCATTTTGAGATAGATAGAATTGTAACAGGTAGAAAAAACACGGCAATAATGTTAAAAAATGGTAATATTGGTGTATGTGCAAATTTTGGTTATGAAATATCAACCAATAAAGATGAAATTAAAAAACCGGAATTAAACAATATCAAACATAGAGTACTTCTCAATGCCTATTATAATGCTAAGCTAAATTATGATAAAAAATTTCAAGACAGTGGAGATATTCTTGATATGGTTGATTTCAAAAATTATAATAATATTGTTATGATTGGTTTTTTTATACCAATTGTGAAAAAATTCAAAGACAAAAACATTCCTTTATCAATTTTTGATCTATTAGAAAACTCAAAAGAATTAATGCCATTAAGTAAAAAGGATGAATTTGTAAGTAATGCAGACGCTATAATACTAACGTCTACAACTATTTTCAATAAAACATTTATAGGTTTGATAAATAAATCAAATAAGGCTGATATTTTCATGTTGGGTCCATCGTCAATAATGCACTCTGATATTTTTGCCTATAAAAATATTAAAATGGTTTTTGGAACTGTTTTTAACAAATACGATAAGGAAGTACTTTATTTAATTGAAAGAGGTGAGGGAACTAGAAAATTTCTTAAATTAGGTAAAAAAGTTTTTTTAAAAAACAATTAAATTTTGCATATTACTTTATTTTGTGATAAATTTATTGTTAAATTGATAGTTTATTTTTTTTACATTAAATAAGGAGTTGTAAATGACAGAAATCAGTGATTTAGACAAAGAAGTTAAAAAATTTGAAGAAAAATTAAGAATTGATGGAAAAAAAAGAGGGGCCTTGATGTCACTGCTTCAAGCAGCTCAGGAAACCTATGGGTATATTCCAAAAGAAGTAATTTATAAAATAAATGAAGAGGCTGATGTTCCGGTTGCTGATATATATGGTGTTATAACTTTTTATGCACAATTTAGAATGGAACCGATGGGCAAAAACATTATTCGTATTTGTGAAGGTACTGCCTGTCATGTGAATAATGCAAAAAATATTTTAGCCTCTATTGAAAACGAATTAAAGATAAAGGTAAATGAAACATCTGAAGATGGTTTTTTTACTCTTCTTTCTGTTGCCTGTATCGGTTGCTGTTCTCTTGCTCCTGTAATTATGATAAACGATGAAACTTTTGGAAGTTTAACGCCTGATAAAACTGTAAAAATATTGAATCAATTTAAAAAAAAAGAGGGAGTTAAGAAATGAGAGAGATAAAGGTTGGTCTTGGTACTTGTGGAATTTCTGCTGGTGGAAACCCTGTTTTTCAAACCCTTAAAGATGAAATAGAAAAACATAAAATTACTATAGATTTAAAAGAAACAGGTTGTATGGGAATGTGTTATGAGGAAGTTCTTGTAGAAGTGGTTGATAATGGCAAGAGTTTTTTATATTCAAAAATGACTTCAGATAAGGCAAAGGAGATGATATCAAAACATATTATTGATGGTAACCCTATTGAAGACTGGATAGTTAAAAGTGAAAAGATTACGAAGGAGGAATCATTTTTAAAAACACAGAAGAGAATTGTATTGAGAAATTGTGGAGTTATAGATCCCGGCTCAATTGATGAATATATAGAACATGATGGATATAAGGCAATAGAAAAAGTATTAAAAGGATATTCACAGGAAGATGTAATTGATATAATCAAAGATTCTGGACTTAGAGGTCGTGGTGGTGGTGGTTTTTCAACCGGGATGAAGTGGATGTTTGCAAATAGGGCAAAAAGTGAAAAAAAATTCATTATCTGTAATGCTGATGAGGGAGACCCTGGTGCATTTATGGATAGGAGTGTTTTGGAAGGAGACCCGCATGCAATTCTTGAGGGTATGATGATTGCTGCCTTTGCTGTTGGTGCAGATGAGGGTATATTATATGTCAGAGCTGAATATCCTAAAGCGATTTTCCGGTTAAAAGAAGCAATTGAAAAATGTAAACAAAAAGGATTATTAGGTAAAAATATTTTAAACACAGGTTTTAATCTTGAAATGAGGATAAAAGAGGGGGCTGGAGCCTTTGTATGTGGTGAAGAAACTGCCTTGATAGCTTCAATTGAGGGCAAAAGAGGTATGCCTAAATTTAGGCCTCCGTTTCCGGCAAATAAAGGACTATGGGATGAACCGACAAATATAAATAATGTTGAGACCTTTGCAAATATTCCATGGATAATTTTAAATGGTGCAAAGGCTTATAACTCATTGGGTACAGAAAAGAGTAAGGGCACAAAGGTATTTGCCTTGGCTGGTAAAATTAAAAAATCCGGCCTTGCAGAAGTACCAATGGGTATGACAATAAAAGAAATTGTTTTTGATATTGGAGGAGGTATCAAGGATGATAAGGAATTTAAGGCTGTTCAGATGGGTGGACCGTCAGGAGGTTGTATTCCTGCAAGTATGAGTGACTTAAAAATAGACTATGATGAAATAAATAAAACTGGTGCTATTATGGGTTCAGGTGGTATGGTTGTTTTAGATGAAACAACATGTATGGTTGATGTAGCAAAATTCTTTTTGACTTTTACTCAAAATGAGTCATGTGGAAAATGTACATTTTGCAGAATTGGTACAAAGAGAATGTTGGAGATTTTGACTCGCATTACAGAGGGTAAGGGAAAAATTGAGGATATTGATTTACTCATTGATTTGTCAAATAAAATTAAAGACTCCAGTCTCTGTGGTCTTGGACAAACTGCCCCTAATCCTGTTTTAACAACAATAAAATATTTCAGAGAAGAGTATGAAGCTCATATAATTGACAAAAAATGTCCTGCAAAAAAATGTCCTGCTCTTATTACATATAAGGTTGTTGAAGATAAATGTATTGGTTGTACTCTTTGTGCAAGAAATTGCCCTACAAATACAATTGATGGAAATAAGAAGGAAGTTCATTTTATCAATCAGGAGGGATGTATAAAATGTAGTCTTTGTTTTAGCTCCTGTAAGTTTGATGCAATTGAGATTATATAGAGGTGAAAAATATGGATAAGATAAAGATAATAATAAATGGAAAAGAGGTTATAACTGCTCCACAAAAAACAATTCTTGAGGTTGTACATGAAAATAAACTGGATACAATTCCTACACTATGCCATGATAAAAGGTTAAATCCTTTTGGCTCCTGTTTTCTCTGTGTTGTAGAAATCGAGGGCCTGGGAAAACTTGTTCCGTCCTGTGCTACTGCTGTAAGTGATGGTATGGTTATAAATACAAATAACGAACGAATATCAGCTTCAAGAAAAACTGCACTTGAACTTCTTATGTCCAATCATTATGCCGATTGTATCGGTCCATGTGAAGATAATTGTCCATCGCATGTGGCTGCTCAGAATTATATTGCTTTAATCTCTATGGGTAAAAACATTGAGGCTGTTAAAGTTGTAAAAGAAGATAATCCAATGCCTCTTTCTATAGGCAGGGTTTGTGTTAGAAATTGTGAAGATGCTTGTCGAAGAAATATAGTTGATGAGACAGTTGGAATAAATCAATTAAAAAGATATGCCGCTGATGTTGATGCTTATAATAAATGGACACCAGAGATAAAGGCAAAAAAAGACAAGAAAATAGCTGTTATTGGTGGTGGGCCAGCAGGACTTACCTGTGCTTATTATCTTATTATTGAGGGATATTCAGTTACAATATTTGAAAAATTACCTGAACTTGGTGGTATGTTGAAATATGGTATTCCTGAGTACAGGCTTCCTAAAAAAATATTAAATGATGAGATTAAATGGATTACTGATTTAGGAATTGATGTAAAGCTAAATGCAGAAATGGGTAAAGATTTCACTACAGAAAGTTTGTTAAAAGATGGTTATGATTCAGTTTTTATCGGACTAGGTGCCCATAAGGCAAGTTCAATGAGATTGGAAAATGAAGATAAAATTGAAGGAATATATAAGGGAATAGATTTTTTAAGAGAAATGCAGATGGGAGATTTGCCAAAGCTCAAAGGTACCGCCGTTATTGTAGGTGGTGGTAATACTGCAATTGATGCAGCAAGAAACGCCTTTAGGTGGGGAGCAGAAAAGGTAAAGATGGTATATAGAAGATCAATTAAGGAAATGCCGGCACATCCTGAGGAAATTCATGCAGCGCAGGAAGAGGGTGTTGAGATACTATTTTTAACTAATCCAAGTGCAATAAAAAGTACTAATAATAAATTAACCGGAATAGAATGTCTTAAGATGGAATTAAAAAAAGATTCATCAGGAGGCAGACCAAGACCTGTACCAATGGAAGGGTCTGAATTTATAGTTGAATGTGATTATCTAATTGGAGCAATTGGACAACAGGTTGACTCTGTGTTTGCAGATGCAGAAAAAGATTTGAAATTAACGAAATGGAATACAATAAATGTGAATGAAGATACTTATGAAACTTCAATTGAAAAAGTGTTTGCAGGTGGTGATGTGGTTTCCGGGCCATGGACAGCAATCGGTGCCATTGCACAGGGAAAAGAAGCAGCCTGGGCAATTGACGGTTATCTAAAAACGGGCAAAGCAAAAAAAAGGGCTGTGCCCTTTAATAGTTTTAAACATGTTTTTAAAGATGTAAAAAAAGAAGAATTGTTTTTTGCAGAAGATATTCCTAAAGAAAGAATGCCTGAGTTGTCTCCACTTATTAGAAAATTTAATTTTGATGAGGTTGAACTTGGTTTATCAGAGGCTCAGGTATGTAATGAGGCTGCAAGATGTATTGAATGTGGTTGTTCTGAATATGATGAATGTAATTTCAGAATATATGCAAACGAATATGGGGTTGATGTAAAAAACTTCATTGGAGAAGTAAATGAATATAAACCGGATTTTTCTCATCCATATATTGCATTAGACCCAAATAAATGTATTGAATGTGGTAGATGTGTAAGAACCTGTAAAGAAAAAATGGATGTTTCTGCTCTTGGTTTTGTAAATAGAGGACTTAGTTCAATAGTAAAACCTGCATTAGAGCTTCCTCTATTGGAAACTGTTTGTGTCTCATGTGGAAACTGTATTGATACTTGTCCAACAGGAGCAATAAGTGAGAATTTTGCATTTAAGAATCTTGGAAAATCAAAAAAACTTAATGAAGAATCAATATGTAATTTTTGCTCAATTGGATGCAAAACAAATATTAAAATTATTGATAATGACACATATTTTGTTGCAAATTCAAGTGAAGGTATTGAAGACTCCATAAATGATGGATATTTATGTGTAAAAGGAAGATTTGGACATAGGTTTTTTATGGAAACTGATAGAATTAAAACTCCTATTATAAGAGAAAATGGAGAAACTAAGGAAACTGACCTTGAAAATGCTTTAAACCAAACTGTAAACGGACTTAAAAATATCATTAAAAAGCACGGCAGTGATTCTATTGCAGTTTTTGCCTCTCCAAAACTATCCAACGAAGAACTGTATCTGGCTCAAAAACTGGCAAGAGTTGGGCTTGGGACAAATAATATTTCTTCACTTTCAAACTTGAATAATTCGGGTAATTATCTTGATAAGCAAATAGGTTATACTAAATCAACAATGACATTAAATGATATTGAAAATTCTGATATTATTATAAATTTCTCAACCAGTACCAGTGAAGAGAATTTAATACTTGAATATAAGATAAGAAAACTACAGGCAGAAGGGGCAAAATTTATTCAGGTAGGAAATTTTAATAAACGGGCGGATATTAATTTCAATTCAGAGAATGATAAATTTATCACCCTATTAAATGGACTTATGAATAGAATTGCAGGAACCGAAAAGAATGATATAGATAATTTTGAAAATTTTAAAGAAGATATATCAAATTATCCTGAAGACAAGTTAAGTGAATTATCAGGATATAATCAGAAAATAATTAAAGATTTTGTAGAAATCCTTTCAAATAAAGAAAAAGGAATAGCCTTCATTATTGATAAGGAAGATTCCCTATATAAAGTAGAGCTGATTAACTCTATTATGAATTACCTATTACTTACTGGAAAAATAGCAGAAGAAAATAGCGGAATTATCCTTGGAAGTAAATTTTCAAATAGTTTAGGTAGTTTGGAAATGGGAGTGTCGACTGATTATTTCCCGGGATTTGTTAAATCTTTTGAAAGAGAGGAAATTGATAAAATTTCAAATGAATGGAATAAGCCAATGAAAACAGTTTTTAAAAAGGTAAATATAAAGGATGATTTAAAAAGTGGCAAAATCAAGGGAGCAATTGTTCTCGGTGAGGACCCTTTTGAGATGAAAGAATATAAAAAAATATTTGAAAAGATGGACTTTGTTGCTGTTTCTGATATCTCAAACACTAAAACAACAGATGTTGCATCTATTGTAATCCCAGCAACAACTTTTTATGAACATTGCGGTTCATATACATCAATGGATGGAAGAGTACAAAAAACAAAAAAAATCCTGAAAACAGAACTCCTTGAAAACTGGAAGGTAATATCAAAATTATTAAATAAATTTGATAATGCTCAAAAAGAATATCCTGCAATCATAGATGTTGAAGCAGAAATAAATGAGATTAACAGACTTTATAATCCAGAAAGTAATAAAAAATACTTCACAAAAACTGGAAAGCCATCGTTTGTAATTAATAAAATATCCACTGAAGACACAAAGATAAAAAAAGTGAAAGACTTATCAGATTTATTTATTTCAGAAAGATATATAAAAGAAATAATTAAAAAAGTTAGTAAATAGTGTCCCAGATGAGGTAGTTTAGCACGATGGTTTATAAAGGGTAATGTTTTTGAATAAGGGTAATATAAGAGGTAATG
>JAOZTV010000490.1 GCA_029939015.1 Candidatus Aminicenantota bacterium | reverse complement strand
CTTCCAATTGTATTAAATTTTACTGAGATAAAAAAGGTTTTTTCATTCGTCAAAAAGCCTACATATCGTATGTGTTTGATTTTGATATATAGCTGTGGGTTGCGCCTGTCAGAATGTACTAATCTTAAGGTGGAGAATGTAGATGGTGAAAGAAAACAGCTCAGAATTCTTGGAAAAGGAGATAAAATTCGATATGTTCCCATACCTGACAGGACATTAACGCTTTTACGTCAATATTGGCGTATAGATGGTCAAAGAATCTGGTTATTTCCATTACCCAAATCTAACAAATCTAAGCCAATGAATAACAGGAGTCTTCAAATTGCATTTAAAGATGCTCTAAAACAATCCAGAGTGTTAAAAAAAGCAACAATCCATACGCTTCGACATTCATATGCTACACATTTATTGGAGAATGGTGTAAATCTTAGGGTAATACAAGATATACTCGGACACAAGAGTCCTTCAACCACATTAAAATACACACATCTTACCAAAAAAAATATGCTTGTTTTTAATACAGCTATAAATAAACTGATGTCGCATCTCAAATTATAAATATTTATTAAGCAAACTCAGTTTACTTTGCTTGAATTAGCAGATATATTTCGTAAGTATGGCAAAAAATATCTAAGTCTTTATGGACAGGATATGTTACCGAGCCATATTCGTACACTTTATGATGTAGCAAATTGTCAAACAGAATATTTTGGAGGTCATCTTTATGAATGTGACTATTGTGGACTTAATCATTATCTTTATCATTCATGTTGTAATCGAAATTGTCCTAAATGCCAGAATAATAATTCAAAAAAATGGTTGGAGAAAAGAAAATCTGAAATTCTGCCCGTTAATTATTATCATGTTGTTTTCACTTTACCCAAAGAATTACGGAATGTAATTAGATCTAATCAAAAAGAGCTTCTTTCTATTCTTATGAAAGCGGCTGCTTATTCACTACAAAAATTAGCAAAAGATCCTCATTATGTAGGTGGAAAAATCGGATTTTTAGGCGTACTCCATACATGGTCACAGACTATGATTTATCATTCGCATTTTCATTGTCTTGTACCTGCAGGTGCAATCTCATCAGACGGCAAAGAATGGATTTATGCAAGAAAAAAATATCTGGTTCCCATTAATTTGCTTTCAACGATTTTTAGAGCCAGATTTATGAAACTTGCCAGAAAAGCTTTGCCAGAACATAAATTTCCTCAGTCTGTATGGTATAAAAACTGGAATGTTTATTCAAAACCGAGTGTGAAAGGACCACTTAAAGTCCTAAATTATCTTGCCAGATATGTTCAGCGAGTTGCTATTACAAATAATAGAATCCTCTCTGATAAGAATGGAAAGATAACTTTCTCTTACAAAAAAAGAGACAAGAACAATACATTCAAATGGAAACAGATGTCATTGCCGGCAATGGAATTTATTCGCCGATTCCTGCAACATGTTCTTCCTACAGGTTTTCATAAGGTGCGGTACTATGGATTTTTAAACCCTAAAAATAAATCTGATTTAATGCGTATTAAAATGGTTTTGGGGCAAAAAACAAAAAATCAAACAGAATTATTGGAAGCTGACAATGATTCAACTAATTTAAAAAATATTCAAGAACGATTATGCAATAAATGCAAAAAGGGGCATTTGATCTTTTTGCAGAATATTGAAAGAAAACTGAAATGCTTTTCTGAGAGATCGCCTCCATGATCACAAAAAAATATTTATACTATTTGGAAAAATGGCAAACTTTTTACAGAAAAGGTATGAAATTACTCTATACTTTTTTAAGAATATTCGTTTTTTTATTAGTATTTATTCATGTTTTTCTATTTATAATTCTAAAAATGAAAAAACTTATAAATTTAAATCAAATAGTGAAATCAAAAACATTAATTCTTCTTACAAAAATACAATCTTTTGTCTAATTATATTAAAAATTAAACTGAAAAACACTTAGCAAGCTTCGAGTTGCTTTCGTTCAACAAAGCTTTGGCGTCGG
>JAOZTV010000489.1 GCA_029939015.1 Candidatus Aminicenantota bacterium | reverse complement strand
AGGCTATCAAACTTTTAGTGCAAATAATGGTAAAGATGCAATAAGCATTATAAAAAAACATGGGAATAGTATAGATATTGCCATCATTGATGTGATCTTGCCAGACATGGGGGGAAAGATTATTTATCAGAGTATCATTAAAATACAACCCCAATTAAAAACTTTAATCTGCAGCGGTTATTCAATTGACGGACCAGCAAAAGAAGTTCTTAATGAAGGTGCAGATGGTTTTATCCAAAAACCTTTTCGATTGTTAGAGCTTGAAGAGAAATTAAATGCTCTTAAGTATTAAAGCTGTAAAAACAAGAATTAAACATGAAAAAAAAAAAATCTGCTAAATTAGGTCAAAACTTCTTAATTAATAAGAGTATTGCAGAAAAAATTGTTGAACAATTTTTTCCTATACAGGAAATGGTGGTTGAAATAGGACCTGGCAAGGGTGTTTTAACAGATATGATAATAAGTAAGGCAAAAAGTCAAAAGACTTTGCTTGATTTGATGGTCGTAGAAATTGATAATGAGCTGGCTGAAAAACTAACAAATAGAGATTATGGATTTAGAGTTATAAACAAAAGCATTTTAAATGTGCAGCCAGAAGATTTTAATAATAAAACAATTCAAATTATTGGGAATGTGCCTTATTATATTTCAAAAGATATAATAAACTGGATAATAAAAAACTATAGGTTTATAAAATCGGGAGTTTTAATGTTTCAAAAAGAATTTGTTGATAAGGTCTTAAATCTGGATAATCCAAAAACAAAAAATGCTCAAAATCTAATGTTTAATTTTCTATTTGAAGCAAAGAAAGTAATATCAGTCAGTCCTGGTTCATTTTTTCCTATTCCTAAGGTTAGTTCATCAGTTTTTAAATTTGAAAAAAAAGAGAATATTAGCATTGATGTAGAAAATTTCTATAAATTCCTTAAATTATGTTTTAATAATAGAAGAAAAACTTTATTAAACAATCTGTCACAATCATTTAATAAAAATATTTCAAAAGTTTTGGAAGAATACAATTTAAACAAAAATATAAGAGCTGAAGAATTAAATCTTAACGATTTTATAAATATCTATATTCTCTCAATTAAATAATTGTATTCTCAAGAGTTTTATTCAATTAATAGTTGACAATTTGAACAAATTATATTAATTTAAGAATAATGATATTATTATAGAATATCAAAAAACTAGAGGAGGCAAAGTAATTATGAAAAACACAAAGGTATTTGTTTTATTTACTATGGTTTTATTATTAGTGTTTGGCAGTATTGACTTGTATAGTGCAAAGGATAATGTTGAAAGTGGTTGGAAAACAACTAAATTGAGTGATTTTTCCGTTGCATTTCCCGAAGATTGGGGTAGCGATATGGATACACAGGTGTTTAGCCCGGGTAAGGTTGATATGTCACGTGGTATGCCTGCTCTTAGTGTACATTGTGGTGCTTTTCCAATTATGCCTGGAAAGACCCTACTGACTACTATGCAAAGCCATACCCATGGTAAAAAGGAAAACGAAAAAGTAACAATTGGTGGACTATCAGGTTTTATATGCTCTTGGGATTATATGAGCAGTAAAAACATCGGTGTTTTCCTAGAGGAGAAAGTTGATGGCGGAATGGGTATGATGTACTTTATCAAATGCAAAGCCCCAAAAGGTGAATATAGCAAATATAAAGAAACTTTTGAAAAAATTATCAAAAGTTTCCACAAATAATTCTACACAGCAGTAATTTATAAATACTGTTATTGACGAAATTTTATAATTGTAGTACAGTTATTCATTGGAAATAGAGGGTATAAATGTACTTTTTTAAGAGATATAAAGAATATATATGTAATACTACACATATACAACCGTTAGCGTTCATTGAAAACAACAGAAAACATTGGCAAAAATGATGTGAAGAAACGAATAAATTGTGCTATTTTTATTCCTTAAATAAGGAGAGTTATGAGTAAAACTAAGTTGAATGTAAACGAGTTAGAAATTGTTCTTTATAAAC
>JAOZTV010000488.1 GCA_029939015.1 Candidatus Aminicenantota bacterium | reverse complement strand
CTCGGGTTATTTGCTAATAAGTATGTCGAGGATTTTTGTAAAACCTTATGGTGCAACAGGTTTTAGCCTATTCGCCGAAAGAATCGCTCAATTTAGGTTTAATTAATTTTTATAAAATTCTGTCAATATAGTGGGTTTTTGTGCTAGTCAAAATATTATCTACATTATGGTAGTTATTTGTAAAAGTTTAGTATCATAATGCAGGAAATATTGCATTAAAGAAAATAACAAGGAGAATCCCCCAGATCACTGAACCTGCAAATGCAACATGAAGTGAGCTTTTAAACTTTAAAAAACTAAAAGGTATCATTAAAACCAACAACATCATTCCTGAAAATAATAAAGGTTTTTTGGGTTTTTTGTGCCAGTCAAATTTTTTTAAAGTTTTTAGTTTAAACCAATTAATAAAATATAGTTTTTAAAAAAAACAATAGAACTGTAGATTTTTTATTTTTTATATGCTAATGTTGTCGTGTCAATTGATTTTCTGGGTATTATATATGTAAAATGTTTAATAAAGAGAGCGGATAAAAGAAGAGGTGTTCTATGAATACAAAATGGAAAATTATTCTGATCTTTACCTTGCTTATAATATCCATCTGTGCTGTATTTATTGTTATTTTCATATCTGACAATAAAACCAATCTCAAGAAGATTGTTGATACAGAGATTTCTGGGATCAAAGCTCTTGTAAAAAATATTGAGAAAGAAAACAATCGTTTTTACAGAAATCGAATCAAATCTTTTGTCAGTTATAATGTATTTCCAAAACGGGAAAAAATTATTGCTGCCTTTGCCAGAAAGGACAGAAATGAATTATTGCTCCTGTCAATTCCTTATATCAAGCTTTTTAAACAGGAAAACCATTATTTTTCTACCTTTGGCTGGATAACTCAAGATAATCATTTCTTTCTGCGTGTTCATAATCCAGAGGTATTTGGCGATAAAATTGACAAGATACGCCCGGACATTGTTGAGGTTAATTATAATCAGCAGCCCAATAATGGTTATGTAGTTGGAAAACGTGGTCTTGAGTACCGTCTTGTTCAACCTGTTTTTTATAAAGATAAACATATAGGGGTTGTACAATTTGGTATAAAGGTCACTCAATTTTTGAATATTATTAATACTCAATTCAAACATCCTGTCGGGATTGCAATCCCAAACAAATTATATTCAAGAATAACCATCTCAAAGCCTCCTTCTCTTGCCAGTGCTACACATACAATTCAATCCAATCCACTTAGTCTTTTTCAACATAATTTTGACAAAATTGACTGGAACCTTAATAATCAGCGTGTGATTTTACAAGATAAAGCCTTTCTCATAATCAAAGCAATTGATCTTTTGAATTACAGGCAGGAATCACAGGGATATGTTTTTGTTGCCTTAGACATTTCTGAACATGAAATAAAACTTCAATCAGATATTATTCATATTCTTATTCTCAGCTCAATCCTGCTTTTGATTTCTTTTTTGATTCTCTACTTCAGTTATAGTCACTTAATTCAAAAAATCATAGACCTGAATAAAGCCCTTGGACAAAGCAATGAGAATTTAGAAGACCAAGTGGAGAATCGGACAATCCAATTGAGGAATAGTGAAGGGAAATACCGTTTATTAGCTGAATCAATGAATGATGTCATTATACAACTTTCACCAACAGGAAAATTATTATACGTCAGTCCCAATATAAAAAAATTTGGAGGATATAATCCGGAAAATGAAATTGGGAATGATATGTCAAATTACTTTGAGAATGATACTGATATTATTCGAGCTGTAGAATTGATTGAAAGAGTATTAGAGACTCGTGATAGTGGGAGTTTTGAGTTTTTATTCAAACCAAAAGATAAAAAACCATTTCCTGTTGAATATACCTACTTCCCAATACTAAAAAACAATAAAGTGACTGTCATTCAACTTGTATTACGCGATATCACAGAACGCAAACAAACAGAAAAAGAAATATTAGCAAAACAAACCTTAAACAATCTGCTTTTAAATAGTATGC
>JAOZTV010000487.1 GCA_029939015.1 Candidatus Aminicenantota bacterium | reverse complement strand
TGATGAGGAGGCTCAGAGTCTGCGGAATTTAACAGGCTCTGGCTTTACTCTATTGGTTAATTTGTTTTTCACTTTATTTTTATCACTTAATCTATTTTTCATTCAATTTTCAGTGGCTAAAATTAATCAACCATTCTTTGACCCTTTTCTGTAATTCTATATTTTTGCAAACGACTATTGGGCTTATCTGGAATAGTTAGTTCTATAAATTGTTGCTTTAATGCAGGATGCAGATAGTTTTCACGAAAGGACTGTCTATGCTTTAAATTTAAACGATTTCTAATCTCACTGGAGCTTAAGGGTTCTTTTTTAAGCGTTGTTAGGAGATTTTTGACTGGGTCGGTGACTGGGTCGGTGACTGGGTCGGTGATATCCTGAAGTGATTGCTCTATGGCGTTTAACATAAATTCAATAAAGGGAGTGGAATCAGCATCTTTATCAGACTTGGCAAGCACCTGATAGTATTCTTTTTGATTGGCGTGAATGACGGTTTCTACTGGTAGATATGCCAGAAGCGGTTTCCAGCTGCTTAAAATAAGGGTTTGCCATAGCCTGCCCATTCTTCCGTTGCCATCTGAAAAAGGATGTATAAATTCAAATTCATAGTGAAACACCGAGCTTGTTATTAATGGATGCTCATTGGTCTGATTAAGCCATTTAAAAAGATCTTTCATCAGGTATGGTATATTTTCTGCCGGAGGTGCTACATGGACAAGCTCATTTCCTTTCATTATACCTACACCACTGTTGCGATATCTACCGGATTTATCTACAAGATCTTCCATTAGTATTTTATGTGCTTTAAGTAAATCTCTTTCTTGAAGTGGATTTAATTGTTCAAGTTTTTCATAGACAGAAAATGCATTTTGAACTTCTTTTATTTCTTTTGGTTTACCAAGAACCCTTTTACCATTTATGATAGCTGTTATTTGTTCAAGTGAAAGGCTGTTGTTTTCAATAGCAAGTGATGCGTGAATTGTTCTTAGCCGGTTTGTACGCCTGAGTTGAGGAACAATACTTTCCGAATCTTCAATAGAGAGTCGTCCGATACTTTCGCTTATTTTTGAAATGAGCTGTACAATTTCAGAGGTAATTGAATAAGGGGGAGAGTATATCGTTTGCTTCATCGACCTTTACAGCTTAATATTACCCTACCAGCAGTAAAGGTAACTTCTTCTCTAATATGGGTATTTATATCCCAACCTGCCTGTTCGACTGCCGGAGTAATAAATTTTGTACAAATATCTCTTTCAGATAAATCCTTTTTATTCATCAAAACTCCTAACCTTATAAGGAATTAAAATTATTTTAAATCCTATATATAAATATAATAAGAAAAAAACAAAAAATTGTCAAATGAAAAACAAATATATAAGTTACATAAATTGTTTGTCGTTTATTTTTTGGAATTTAAACAGAAAAACTGGGTGGGGATATATAGAAGGGCGAACACTTAGGTTCGCCCCTACAATATATTTTTTTTAACTGAAGTATCTTTTTAATAGACCTGCAAAACCTTTTCCGTGTCTTGCTTCGTCTTTGCACATTTCATGTACTGTATCATGAATTGCATCATAGTTTAATTTTTTTGCAAGTGTTGCAAGATCTTTTTTACCCTGAGTTGCACCATGTTCAGCCATAACTCTTGCTTCAAGGTTCTTTTTGGTGTCAGCAACAAGTACTTCACCAAGCATTTCAGCAAATCTTGAAGCATGATCTGCTTCTTCAAAAGCATATCTCTTATAAGCTTCAGCTATTTCAGGATATCCTTCCCTGTCAGCCTGTCTGCTCATTGCAAGATACATACCTACTTCCATACATTCACCATTGAAATTTGCTCTTAAACCTTCAACAACCTTTTCATCAACACCTTTTGCAACGCCGATTTTATGTTCATCAGCAAAAACAAGATCTCCAAGATCTCCTGACTGTTCTTTAAATTTTTCTGGACCTACGCCACATTCCGGACATTTAGCTGGTGGATTATCTCCCTCATGCACATGACCACATACTTCACATACCCATTTTTTCATA
>JAOZTV010000486.1 GCA_029939015.1 Candidatus Aminicenantota bacterium | reverse complement strand
TAAAATCAAAGAAAAATATAATAGGATAAATTCATATTTTAATGAAGATATTTCTGGTGGAGTTTCTGCAAATATTGAAAATGTCGATAAATTAAAAACCGATACAGTTTCTCTTATTTTAAAGTTAAATAAAATTACAGTAAATAAAAACAGTAAAAACCGTATTATTATTATAAAAAAATTGTTTTTAAAATATATTGAAATTGGTAAAACTGTAGTTAATTACGGTGAAATGCAGGAATTCGATAAACTTGCCAAGCAAACTAAAATATTTAATAAAACAAAAAATTTATTAATTGAGAATATTGATAAATCAGTAAAGAATACAAAAAGTAATATGATAAAAAGTATAAAAACTGTAAATACACTTATTAATGAGAGTAATAAAGTTATTTTATTTAATGTTACTATAGCTGTTTTATTCATGTTCTTTTTTAGTTTCTTAATTTTAAGAATTTTTAAAAGGCTTTCTATATTAAAAGATAGATTTATAATATTTTCAAATGGTGATTTAACCCAAAATATAGAAAGCCATAGCAAAGATGAAATTGGTGAATTAAACTTAGCTGTTAATAAAATGGGAATTGAGTTAAATTCTATTGTTGGACAGATAAAATCTGTTATCAATGACACTCAATCAGGAAATATTCAAATTAATACTATTGCTCAAGAGGTGTCTAAGGAAACAATAGAACAGGCATCTATGTCTGAAGAAATATCATCCACTATGGAAGATGTTTCAAATACAATAAATAAAAATGAAGTTGATGTAAGAAAAACAGAAAAAATTGCAAAAGAAATTGAAATTGATGCAATAGAAAGTGGTAATTCTGTATTGGAAATGGTTAAAATCATTAAAGAAATTGCCAGTAAAATAATTTTAATTGAAGAAATTGCTAGACAAACGAATCTATTAGCATTAAATGCTGCAATTGAATCAGCAAGAGCTGGGGAATATGGAAAAGGATTTGCTGTTGTTGCATCAGAAGTCAGAAAACTTGCAGAGAGAAGTCAGACTGCCGCTTCAGATATAACTAACCTTACTAAGCATGGTGTTGTTTCAGTTGAAAAAACTGGTGCACTATTAAAAGATAAATTGATACCGGGAATAATTGAGACCGCCAAGCTTATTAATCAGGTTTATATTTCCTTTGCAGAACAGGGGCAGGATATTAACCAAGTAAACAAATCAATGCAAAAGATGTCCGAAAACAGTCAAAAAAATGTTGGATTATCAGACAGCACAGTTCAAACTATTAATTCAATTTCTAAAAATGTAGAAAACCTCGACGAAATGATGAAGTTTTTTAAAACTTGATAGTCTGAAATTTACATTAAAAAATAATTATACATTTAAAAAATTGCGAATCAATATATAATAAATCTAATCTATTTTTTGAGGCATGACAACCCATAGTATCAAATAGACAATTATACCTGGAAATGCAACACTGAATATTGAGCCTAATACATATATTAATCTTACAATTGTTGGGTCAACATCAAAATATTCAGCAATTCCACCACAAACACCTGCAACCATTTTCTCATTATCTGACCTCATCAATTTCTTTGTTTTTGTACTCATAGTTTTTACCTCCAATATTATTATAACGGAGTAAACTCTTAATTTGTTCCTTTTATCCTACTTGTAGGTATATAAATATTCAGATATAATTAGTCAATGAAAAATATTATTATAAAAGGTGCAAGACAACATAATTTAAAAAACATAGACGTTGTTTTGCCAAGAGATAAATTTATTGTTATTACCGGATTATCAGGGAGTGGCAAATCAACGCTAGCATTTGATACCCTCTATGCAGAAGGTCAAAGAAGATATGTAGAATCATTGTCAGCTTATGCAAGGCAGTTTCTTGGAATAATGAGTAAGCCTGATGTTGATAGTATTGAGGGGTTGTCTCCTGCAATATCAATAGAGCAAAAAAGTACAAACAAAAACCCGAGGAGTACAGTTGGCACAGTAACCGAGGTCTATGACTATTTAAGACTTTTATTTGCAAGAATAGGAGTGGCGC
>JAOZTV010000485.1 GCA_029939015.1 Candidatus Aminicenantota bacterium | reverse complement strand
AACATGGGCGTGTCCAATTTGAGGCTTGTCAACCCTGTTGATTATAGAGAAGATGACCAACAAAGAAAACTTGGATATAGGTCTCAGGAAATAATTGAAAATAGTGAGGAGTTTGCTACTTTAAAAGAAGCTATTAAAGATATTTCACTTGTTTTTATTGCTACTTCTAAGAAAGGTAAATGGAAAAAAGATTTTTTAATTCCACCTGATGCTGCAAAAATTGTAGTTGAAAGGCTTAATATTGAGAAAGTAGCTATTGTTTTTGGAAGAGAGGAGTCCGGTGTAACAATTGAAGAGGCATTACTTGCCAATTATTATATTAATATACCCTCTGCTGTTTCTTATCCATCACTAAATCTCTCACAGGCTGTAATGGTGACAGTTTATGATATTTATAAGGAATTTATCGGTAATACCAAAACTCCTGTTCTACCTCCAATGGCAGAAAAAGACAATTTTGAGCGTTTGAATAATAATATCTGGAATTTAATGAAATCATTGGAATTTATTGAAGAAGAAAAAGGTTTGTTCTTTCAATCTATCAAAAGAGCCTTGAACAGAACACATTGGACAAATGCAGATATCGCAGTATTTGACAGGGTATGTAAACAGGTAAGATGGTTTTCTGATGCAAAATGTGATATAAAAATGGAGAAATAATTATGGCTTTAAAACTTTATAATACTCTTGTAAATAAGATAGAAGAATTTAAGGAAATTGAAAAGGGAAAGGTTGGTTTATATATGTGCGGTCCGACAGTCTATGACCATGCACATATTGGGAATTTCAGGTCAAACACTTTTCAGGATATTCTGAAACGTTACCTTATTTATTTGGGTTATGAAGTAAAACATGTTATGAATATAACAGATATTGATGACAAAACAATTAAAAAAGCAGTCGCACAGAACATAGATTTAAAAGAAGTCACAGAAGAGTTTACTAACTCATTTTTTGATGACCTGAATACTCTTAATATACTTAAAGCAGATGTTTACCCCAGAGCAACCGAACATATTTCTGAAATGAAAGCTATGATTGGTAAATTAATAGACAAAGGATTTGCCTATAAAAAAGGTGATTCAGTTTATTTCAATATTGAAAAATTCACAGGTTACGGGAAACTTGCAAATATTACAAAAGATAGCTTGAAAACCGGTGTTAGTGTTGATCAGGATGAATATGATAAAGACAATGTTCAGGATTTTGTTTTATGGAAGGGGAAAAAAGAGGAAGAACCATTTTGGGAAACTGCCTTTGGTGACGGAAGACCGGGTTGGCATATAGAGTGCTCTGCAATGAGTTCAAAATATCTCGGGAATCATTTTGACATCCATATCGGTGGAGTTGACCTTATTTTCCCTCATCACGAAAACGAAATAGCTCAGTCTGAATGTACAAATAATGAGAAATTTGTAAACTACTGGATACATTGTCAGCACCTCATCGTTGATAATAAAAAAATGTCAAAGTCATTGAATAATTTCTATACATTGACAGATTTGATTGAAAAAGACTATGATCCAATGGAGATTCGTTATTTATTAATTTCAACTCATTATAGAAAATTGCTGAATTTTACATTTGAGGGCTTAATTAATGCAAGAAAATCCTTAAAACGCATAAATGAATTCTTATTCACACTGGAAGGCTTAAACCCTGAAAAAGGTAGCAATGAAAACATCTTAAAGATCATTACAGAAAAGGAAGAAGATTTTAAGAAAAGTATGGATGATGATATAAATATATCCGGTGCCCTTGGTTCATTATTTGAGTTTATTCATGAAATTAATAAACTTATTAATGAATTAAAATCAGAAGATATTAAAAACATTTTAAGTTTTATGGATAGGATAAATTCTGTTCTTGGTATTATTAAAAATGAAGAAAAGATAGCAGATAGCCCAGATAAAAGAGTTGAACAGCTTATTATAGATAGAGAAACAGCCAGAAAAGAAAAAAACTTTACTCTTGCAGATAAGATTAGAGATGATTTGAAGAATGAAGGAATTATATTAATTGATACTCCAGATGGAGTAAG
>JAOZTV010000163.1 GCA_029939015.1 Candidatus Aminicenantota bacterium | reverse complement strand
TGTTAAAGTGGAAAACCGGTAAGGTTGAACAGAGAGTTGTAATTGAATTAAAGATTTATTCAAAAAACACTAAAAGTATTGAAAAAATAGAAGAAAAAGCATTGGAACAGACATTTGAGTATGCCGACAAATTAAACTCAACTGAAAATCATATAATAATTTTTGACAGAGATAAAATAAAAAAAGAATGGCGTAATAAACTATATAGAAAAGAAGTAGAATACAAAAAAGAAAAATTCACAATTTGGGGGATTTAAATGTTTTAGAATTTCTAAACTTGGAGACAGTCGTTATTAATAATTTGTAATGTTGTTTTTAGTACAATTAATTATAATGAATGGATAAAAGAATTATATAAAGTGAATTATTGGCAAATAATTTTTTTTCTCTATACAAACGCTATTATTTTTATTAACACAAAAATATATCGTTAAAAAACTTGCAAAACTCTTTAAACAGGTATAAAATAATTATTTACTATGACCATATTAGGTTATATTTAAAGGGGATAAAATGTCAAAAATCATATATACTAAAACCGATGAAGCACCAGCCTTAGCAACCATTTCTTTACTTCCAATAGTAAAAGCATTCACCAAAAAAGCGGATATTATGGTTGAGCTCAAAGATATTTCTCTTGCAGGTAGAATTATTGCAGCTTTTCCAGAAAACTTGAAATTAGATCAAAAAACAAATGATGCATTATCTGAGTTGGGGAAATTAGCGAAAACTCCTGACGCCAATATAATTAAACTTCCAAATATATCAGCATCAATTCCTCAGTTAATATCTGCAATATCAGAATTACAGGAACTCGGTTATAGTATTCCAAATTATCCGGAAGATCCCCAAAATGACAAAGAAAAAGAAATAAAAGAAAGATATAATAAAATAAAAGGCAGTGCAGTAAACCCCGTGTTAAGAGAAGGCAACTCTGACAGAAGAGCTCCTAAAGCTGTCAAAAATTATGCAAGGAAACACCCACATTCAATGGGTGAATGGTCCGCTGAATCAAAGACAGAAATTGCACATATGAATAAGGGTGATTTCTATTCAAATGAAAAATCCGTTACTCTAAAAGAAAATACAGATGTAAAAATTGAATTCACTGCAACAAACGGGACAAAAACTATTTTAAAAGAAAAAACTCCCCTATTAGCAGAAGAAATAATCGATGCAAGCTATATGGATGTAAATATTTTAAAAGAATTTTTTGAAGGACAGATAGACGATGCAAAGAAAAAAAATGTCTTATTTTCTCTACATCTAAAGGCTACAATGATGAAAGTTTCAGATCCAATAATGTTTGGTTACGCCGTTGATGTTTTTTATAAGGATGTTTTTGAAAAACATAGTGATATACTAAGTGAACTTGGAGTTGACACAAATAATGGTTTAGGTGACCTCTATTCAAAGATTAAAACTCTTCCAAAGGATAAACAGAATGAGATTGAAGCTGATATATTAGAAGTTTATAAAAACAGGCCCGACCTTGCAATGGTGAACTCAGACAAGGGCATCACAAACTTACATATACCAAGTGATATCATTATTGATGCATCTATGCCTGCAATGATAAGAACTTCTGGACAGATGTGGAATAAGGACGGTAATTTACAGGATACCAAAGCCCTTATTCCAGATAAAAGTTATGCCGGAATTTATCAGGCAACTATAGATTTTTGTAAAAAAAATGGTGCATTTGACCCAACAACTATGGGATCTGTTTCCAATGTAGGACTTATGGCACAAAAAGCAGAAGAATATGGTTCTCACGATAAGACATTTCAGATTAAAGACAATGGTATCGTCAGGGTTATTGATGCCAATAATAATACATTGATTGAACATCCGGTAAAAAAAGATGATATTTGGAGAATGTGCCAGGCCAAGGATCTTCCAATACAGGATTGGGTTAAGCTTGCTGTAAATAGAGCAAGAGCTACTAATACACCTACGATTTTCTGGTTGGACAAAGACAGAGCACACGATGCAGAAATTATTAAAAAAGTACATATTTATTTAAAAAACCACAATACAGAAGGACTTGACATTCAGATTATGTCTCCAGAAGATGCAATTAATTTTTCATTTAAACGAATTAAGGAAGGCAAAGACACAATCTCTGTGACTGGAAATGTGCTTCGTGATTATTTAACCGACCTATTTCCTATCCTTGAAGTGGGTACAAGCGCTAAAATGCTTTCAATAGTACCCCTAATAAGCGGTGGCGGCTTATTTGAAACAGGTGCAGGAGGATCTGCACCAAAGCATGTTCAACAATTTAATTCAGAAGGACATCTCAGGTGGGACTCTCTGGGTGAATTTCTTGCAATTACCGCATCTCTGGAATTTCTGGGCAATAAAACAGATAATAAAAATGCATTAATTCTTTCTGAGACCCTTGATATGGCAATAAGTAAATTTTTAGATGAAAATAAATCTCCATCCAGAAAGGTAAATGAAATTGATAATAGAGGGAGTCATTTTTATTTGGCAATGTTTTGGGCAGAGGCTTTGGCAGAACAAACAAAGAACGAAGAATTAAAATTTTATTTTTCAAAAATAGCTAAGGAACTTAAAAATAACGAAGAAATAATCACCAAAGAATTAAATGAAGCTCAAGGGAAAACTGTGGACATTGGTGGTTATTATCAGCCAGATGAAAAGAAAACAATTAAAGAAATGCGTCCAAGCAAAACTTTCAATAAAATCATTGATAAAATGTAGGTAGCATTATAGCTTAACCTCCATGAGTTTAGCCTTATTCAGGTGGCTTTATAGTTAAAATTGACAAATATTTTTTAAGTATTGGATTATAATTTTAAATCATTCTTAAGAATAATTAGAGCCTCTTCTTTTGTTGAAAATTCACCTTTTAATTGACGTTCATAGAATTTATCTATAATTTTCCCTATATCTCTTCCAGGCATCATTCCCAGAGCAAGGATATCTCTTCCCATTATTAATGGTTTTGGTTTTGCAAGAAGTACCATATATTCTTCCCTTTTTTTTATTATCCACTCAGAGACAGAATCAAGTTTATTGAATTTTAATGGTTCCTCATTCCTCGACTGCCTATCTGCAAAATCGAGAAAAATCAATAATTTTTCATATCCAAGCATATCTTTTTTCAATTTCCCCATAACATTTAATTTTATATATTTTCTGTTTCTGTGCAATTCAAAGACTCGATGATGATATTTTATTAAATTAAGAATAATCGTTTTTAAAGGAAATTCTTCACTATCATTAATATTTAAACCTTTGAGAAATTTTTTCCCAATCTCCACACCTTTTGAATCGTGTAGGATTGATGAGACAACAAGCCTCCCTCTTTTAAATTCCCACTCTGTAACTTCGGGTTTACCAATATCATGGATTAGAGTACCTAATAATAAAGCCATAGTTTCGTTTTTATTCAGATTGTATAAAATTGAAATTTTTTTGGCAATATCCAATGAAATAAAGGTATGTCCCCAGACAGTATTCAATCCCATATTATCTTTTTCAGGATGAAATATTGGATCATGAATTGTTTTTGTTAATCTATATAAGTCTGGGAATATTTTTTTTAATATTGAAAGTTTAAGATATTCATTTAAAAAAATTGAAGGTTGCTTTTGATTTACTAAATTAAATAAAAAATTTTTTATAATATGCTTCTTTTCATCTTCGTTAAAGTCTTTTTTTTTGTAGTGTAGATAAACTTCATTTGAACGAGCTAGCTCTAGGTTCTTCAACAAGTTAATTAAACTTGTTTCTTTGGATTCAAAAGCCATCTTTCATATAATTGTCAAGATAATTCATAAAAATTAACATTTTGTTCTTCTGATTTTCATCAATTGCAATTATTTCAAAAGCAAGAAGCCTTTTCTTAATTTCATGTTCATATCTTATGGTTTTTATCTTATCTATAACAAATTCATTTATGGGTGTTCTAACAAGCACATTATTTAATACTGCATTGACAGGAAGTTTACGCAATGGAAAATCAGGTTTAACTGAAAAACCTGTTTCAGAAATATCAATTGCAAGAGATTTTAATCCAAAATAAGATTCATCAGTCAATGTTAAAACAATATTTAATAGTTCAGGCAAAATTGTCCTTGGAACCGACCTTAAATTTTCTTGTTTTATCTTTTTCTTCTCACTAAAACTTTTAAAACTATCACGAATTTTTTCTTTCTTTCTTTTTTCAGCAATATAATACGCCCAGAAAACTATCCCTATAACACCAATAACTAAAATAAATAAGAAAAATATAAATAATAGATTGTTTTTCAATTTAGATTAAAAATTATTTTAATGTGCCTCGAAAATTTTCTGGTAGAACTGACTTTAGAAATGCAGCAAATGTTGCCTGTGAATTTCTCAATAAAGTAAGATCGTCCTGAGTGAAATCAGCTCCTGACATTTTCTTTTGAACACTTCTTCTTGACAATTCGATTACGCCAATTTTATCTTCCCCATCATCAAGAGCAGAAGCTATCATTTTCCAAATAGGTTTGAATTCATTATCAGGCGTTTTTATAGTTTCAAATATATTCAAATGTTTCTGCTGTTGAAAATTGTTTTCAATATAATCAGCTCCATTTTTATAAACCTCCGATACCACAGAGTCATTTGAACTTACTGGTATCATGCCTGAGTTAATTAAATATTCTGGCTGACAAAAAGATAGAATAGCCTTATCTTTGTCGATTAACAAAATGGCAACCTCTTCATCATCTAAGTTAAGGTTTTCCATATAATACTTTGTCATCTCTTTGATGATTATTTTAAAGGCATCATCAGGGGTATTATTTGCTATCTCATGCTTTAAAGTTTCTTTTATAAGGTAAATATCTTTCATATCATCCCTCCTATCTAAGTTAATATTACTATTAAAAAAAAAAAAAATCAAGTTTTTTGTATAAATAATCTTAAATATTTAAGTTTTTTTAAAATCCATACTATTGAAAATTCTGACTAAATATGTTAAAAATATTAATTAAGAAGATTCTAAGAGGATGTAAAATGAAAACAAATATGATTTCTATAATTATTCCAGTGTATAATGAAGAAGAAAATGTTGCAATTCTTTATGAAGAAATTTTCAATGTAGTCTCAGGCAAGTTTAAAGATTATGAAATTATCTATATCAACGATGGAAGTACCGATAATTCACTTGCAAAATTAAAAGAACTTAATAAAAATGATAATAAAGTAAAAATAATAAACTTCAGAAAAAACTTTGGACAAAGTGCTTCCATTTCTGCTGGTTTTGAGCTTTGTTCAGGTGATATTATAGTCACACTTGATGCTGATCTTCAAAATGACCCAGCGGACATTCCTCTTATTGTAGAAAAATTACTCGAAGGTTATGATATGGTAAACGGATGGAGAAAGGATAGAAAAGACAAGGTTCTTTCAAGAAAGATACCATCTTATTTTGGTAATAAACTAGTTTCATTTATAACAAAAGTAAAATTGCACGATTATGGATGCAGCCTCAGAGCATTTAGAAAAGATGTAGTTAAAAACCTTAAACTATATGGAGAAATGCATCGTTATCTGCCTGCATTTGCTTCAAGAATGGGAATTAAATCTATAGAAATACCTGTAAATCATAGAGAAAGACGATTTGGTGTATCAAAATACGGAATAAGTAGAACATTCCGTGTTGTCCTTGATTTAATATCTTTAAAATATCTTCTCTCTTTTGCACATAGACCTCTACAAATTTTCGGTGGACTTGGCCTCATTATGATGTTTTTTGGGTTTTTAAGTGGCACATATCTCTCTTATGAAAAATTAATTGCAGGTCAGCCAATAAGTGGACGGCCTCTACTCTTCTTTACCGTCCTACTCCTGTTTCTTGGTTTTCAAATTATTACATTGGGATTAATAGCAGAAATGCTGACTAAGATTTATCATGAGGGTTTAGGGAAAAATGCATACTCTATCAGAAACACCATAGGAATTCCAAATACACCGGAGATTTTAAATGAAAATATTAATGATCGCACCTGAACCATTTTTTGAGCCAAGAGGAACACCTTTTTCAGAATATTATAGAATACAGGCATTGTCAGCATTAGGACATGAAATTGACCTGGTTACTTATCCAATTGGAGAGAATGTAGAAATAAAAGGTTTAAAGATAATAAGATGTTTAAAACCGTTTTTTATAAAAAATGTAAAGACCGGTCCATCAGGTGCAAAATTAATTTTGGACTTTTTTTTATTTTTTAAAGTTTTTGGTAGAATTATCAGAAAAAAATACGACTATATTCACACACATGAAGAAGCAAATATTATGGGAGCATTCTATAGTAAAGTTTTTAGGACACCTCATCTTTACGATATGCACTCATCATTAGTCCAGCAGATGAATAATTTCAAGTTTACAAAATCAAAATTAATAGTATCTTTTTTTAAAATCATTGAAAAAATATCTCTAAAAAATGCAAAATCAGTTATTGTTATCTGCCCTTCATTATTCAAATATGCCAGCACAATTACAGAGCAGGCAAAACTAACAACAATTGAAAACTTTATGGACGAAACACCCGAAAAGTTAGACCAAACACGACTTGAAACAATTAAAAAAGAATTAAAGACAAAAGACAAAAAAGTAATCGTCTATGCAGGCACCTTAGAAACATATCAGGGAATACCAATGTTAATTGAGAGTATGAAATTTCTTGATAAAAACTTCTTATTAATACTAATTGGCGGTGATCCTGCTCAGGTTGAAAAACTCAAGGTATCATTAAACGAAAAACAAGATAATATTGTTTTATTAGGAAGAAAAAAACCGGAAGAGATACCTTATTACTTAGGTATTGCAGACGTATTGGTATCTCCAAGAATTCTTGGCACGAATATACCATTAAAAGTATATTCCTACCTTAAGAGTGGCATTCCATTGGTTGCAACAGACCTTTACACTCATACACAGACCTTAACCAGTGATATAACAGTTTTATCAAAACCAGATGCAAAATCTTTTGCAGAAGGTATCAAAACAGCTGTATCAGAAAAAGGCAAAAAAATAGCCCAAAATGCAAAAAATTATTGCAACAAAAACTATAGCGAAAAAAAATACATAGAATTAGTCAATATTGCAGTTAAAAAAGTCATAAAAAAATAATAACAGGAAGCGTAACTTTAGCCTTGTTTTTTTTAACTTCGAATCTACTTTGGCTCTCCACCAAAATGTGAGGGTAAGAAAAACACTTTACCACATTCCAACACTCTTTTTTATTGTTTTTTAATAATATTATAGTATAAATTTAAAAGAAACCGGAATGAGTTTAGCCTTA
>JAOZTV010000162.1 GCA_029939015.1 Candidatus Aminicenantota bacterium | reverse complement strand
TATTTAGAGAATATTTTGAGTTGATTTCAGAAGTTTTAATATATGTTTTTTTTGTTATGACTTTTTTGTTGCAATCATTTGTAATACCTACCGAGTCAATGGTCGATACAATCCTTGTTGGTGATCATCTTATTGTAAACAAAGTCGCATATTCAAGGTCATTAGGCTCGCTTGATGCCTTATTATTGCCACAGCAAAAAATTGACAGAAATATGATAGTGACCTTTAAGTCACCACCTGAAATGAAAAAAGAATATGTTAAAAGAGTAATAGGCTTACCAGGGGATTTGATACGTATCGAAAACCAAAAAATATTTGTCAATGGTAAGCCCTTTGATGATAAATTTCGGAAATACAGAGCTGATTATCCAAAGAATGGTAATGAATTCATTACTGATAAATATAAAGAACGTGAACGATTTTTAGTTATTGATGGGATATATGTAAGTGAAAAGTTCATATGGAATAAGAAAGGGAATACCGAATTACATAAAAGAAGTTTTTTTCTAAAAGATGGTCTTGTCAAGGAAAATATTTATAAATTTGATTTGGCTGAAAATGAAACTATCTATGATATTGATAAATTACTAAAAAGAAGAAAAGAATTAATTTCAAGTAAAGATTTTCAAATAAGTAATATTAGTTTTGAACATTTTGCAGAAAAATGGATTAGAGACAATTTTCCATTGGATATCAAGGATTATGAAGTACTTCAAACGTTTAATGACAAGTTTGATTATTCAAAGAATATAATTGCAAAAGACGGTAAAAATTATTTTAAAGTTCCAAAAGGACATTATTTTTGTTTGGGAGATAATAGAGATCATAGCTGGGATTCAAGATATTGGGGACCTGTTCCGGAAGATTATATTATTGGTAAACCATGGAGAATTTACTGGTCTTATGATGCAGATGATTATTTACAGACGGGTATAGGTAATAAAATTAAAGGATTAATTGATACTGTTCTAAACTTTTTCTCAAAGACAAGATGGGATAGAACTGGTAAACTTGTAGAATAAAAGGAGATAGTATGTCAAAAAGAGCACTTATTACAGGAATAACCGGGCAGGATGGTTCTTATCTTGCTGAATTTTTATTAGATAAGGGATATGAAGTATTTGGAATGGTTAGAAGATCCAGTATGGAAAAATTTGATAGGATTGATCATATTAAAGATAAAATAGAGATAAGGCAGGCTGATTTATTAGATCAGATGTCATTAATAAATCTGGTTGATGATATTAAACCTGATGAAATATATAATCTGGCGGCCATGAGTTTTGTACCAACCTCATGGACACAGCCTGTATTGACAGCACAATTTACTGCAATTGGTGTTACAAGGGTTTTGGAAGCTATAAGAGCAGTAAATCCTAAAATTAAATTCTATCAGGCATCATCATCGGAGATGTTTGGAAAGGTTAAAACTATACCACAGCACGAAGAAACACCTTTTCACCCTAGAAGTCCTTATGGTGTAGCAAAAGTTTATGGTCATTGGATAACTGTAAACTATAGAGAAAGTTATGATATTTTTGGTGTATCTGGAATCTTATTTAATCATGAATCACCAAGAAGAGGAATTGAATTTGTAACAAGAAAGGTTACTTATAATGCTGCCAAAATAAAATTAGGGATAACTGACGAATTAAAAATGGGCAACCTTGACGCTAAGAGAGACTGGGGATTTGCTGGTGATTATGTAAAAGCTATGTGGTTAATGCTACAACAGGATAAGCCGGAAGATTTTATAATTTCAACCGGTAAAACACATTCGGTTAAAAATCTTGTAGAAACTGCTTTTTCATCTCTTGATTTGGATTATAAAGAATATGTTAAATTAGACAAAAAATTTATTAGACCAGCAGAAGTTGATTTATTAATAGGTGACCCGGGAAAGGCTAAAAAAATCTTAAACTGGGAACCTGAAACAAGTTTTGAGCAATTAATTGACATGATGGTGAAATCTGATATTGAACTGGTCAAAAAAGAATATAATCTATAATAAATACTTAGTATTATTGGACAGAAATACATACCCACTATGGAAGTGGGACTTTAGTCCCGCATATGTAATCCTATTATTAGTGATTGGCGAGGCTAAAGCCTCACTTCCATAAATACAAAAACATAGGTAGTGAAGATTTAGATCTCACTTAATTAAATCTAATTAATATATTTCCTTTTTTGCCAATAAGTATTATGTCATCAGAAGTGATTTTTTCTTTGTGAATCTGTTCTCCATTAATAAAAGTACCATTTGTTGAGTTTAGATCCTCTAATATAAAGTTCTCACCATCAGGTGTGATTTTCAAATGTGTTTTTGAAACAATCGCGTCAGATATTATAATAGTTGCCTTTGATGGGTCTCTTCCGATAATTGTACCCTCGTCTGAAAGATTGAATGTACCTATCTTTTCACCTTTTATTGATACAGTAACTGTATTGACCTCTATGGGTTTTTCAATTTTAACTTCATTATTGGTTTTCATTGAATCCACATCTAAATATTCTGTTTTATAGTTAGGGTCATCTTCTTCTAAATCTTCTTCAATAGTAAATTCCTGTTCTTCGTCATCTATAATATCAAGAGATTCATTTATGTTTTCTTCATTATTCACTTTTGGTTTTAAAATATATTTTAATATAATCAATATTAATACGATAAGTATAAGAATTCCACCAAATAATATATATATGTTATCTAAACCCATATTCAATACCTCCATTTATAATAGATTTTACAATTTCAAAAAAAATATGTCAAGTGAAAATTAATATTTACAAACAATTATTTAAGTTTGAATTAATTTTATTATAAACTGCATCAGAAAGAGTAGAATAAGAGTAATCTTTGGGGTAAACAGGCTCTAAAAAATTAACATTAATTCTTTTAAATGGTTTTGGAATAACCTTGCCTCTTGGAAGGGCTTTAAATGCACCATTAATTGCTATTGGAATAATTGGTATATTTAACTCTTTAGCAAGTATTGCAAAAGATTTTTTGAATTGTCCAAGATTACCGTCCTTTGATCTTGTTCCTTCAGGGAATATAATTATATTTTTCCCATTTCTTAATATTTCAGCCATTTTTTTCAAAGATTGTTTTAAATCTTTATTTATATCCATAATAATTATATTATGACGACCTGCAATGAATTTTAACCATTTTTGTTTAACGTGTTTCTCTTTTGCATAAAAATATGTTCTTTTCATGAATTTATTTTTTAAAAATGCCATAACATATAGACTGTCGTAGAAACTCTGATGGTTTGGAGCAAGAATTACAGGACTGTCAGGAAGATTTTCCATACCCTTTCCTTTTAATTTAAAATACGATTTTAAAAATAGCCTGCTTGAATTTTTGAAAAAATTTTGTGTTACCCAGCTTTTGGGTACTTTGAAATCAATTTTTTCTTTAAAAATTTCTCCCCATTTAACGGCTTCAACTTTAAATTTATTCTTTTTTTCTTTAATAAAATTGGATAGCTTTAAAACTGTGGGATGGTTTATTAAGAGATCGTCTTTCATCTCAATCCCAAATGTAGAAGAAACAAATGTTTGAAAACTGATTTTATCAAGAGAGTCTAAACCCAGATCAAGTTCAAAATGATCATCAGGAGATATTTTGTTTTTTGTTTGTTCTTCGAGGTAAGTTTTAATTGTCTTATACTCTGCAAAATCAGGTTCAATGATTTTTGTTTTTTTTTCAGTTTTTTGAAATTCTATGTTTTCGAGTTCAAATCGTTTTATCTTTCCCAATCTTGTTTTGGGTAATTCTTCTTTTGTTATATAAAATTTATTAATTTTTTTGTATGGGGTTACTTTTTGATTATATGTGTCTATTACATTCCATCTAATTGATTCTGCAATATTACTAATACCAAGATTACCTATTTTTTTAAAGTCAGGGAAAATTACAGCTTGTAATTGATCTTTTTTTTGAAAAACTCCTATTTCAGCAATTAGTTCAGACATTGAGGCGATTTTTGCTTCTATTAAAGCTGGATTAATGTTTTTTCCATTTGAAAGTACTATTATTTCTTTTTTTCTTCCTGTAATTGTAAGGTATCCATCTTTTGAAATATTACCCAGATCACCTGTATAGAGCCAGCCGTCTTTAATAACTTCTGCGGTTTCTTCAGGTTTATTATAATAACCCTGCATTACATTTCTGCCTTTTACAATAATTTCACCATCTTTTATTTTAACATCCAATGTAGGCACAGGTTTTCCAGTTGTACCTATTTTCAAATCTCCAACACGTGGAAAAGCTATCATTGGAGCAGTCTCAGTCATTCCATAACCTTCTGCAATATTAAAACCTAAGGTTGTGAAATCTTTACCAACCTGCAGATCAAGTTTTGCTCCACCTGCAATAAGGTGTTCAATATGACCTCCAAATTTTTCATGTACTTGAGCAAATATTTTTTTTGAAATCTTTTGTGAACCTATTAATGAGAGGGTTTTAAATATAAGCTTAGTTATGCCTTTTGCATTAATTTTATCCATAATTCCCTTATGAAGTGAATTATAAAACCTTGGAACTCCTATAATTAATGTGATTTTATTGTTTTGTAATGTTTCAAGTATATCTTCAGGTTTTAAAGATGGGGAAAATACTGCTGTCCCTTCTGCATAGAGGGTTACCATTAATGAACCTAAGAGGGGCAGTACGTGATGAAGAGGTAATAGTACCAGGGTACGGTTTTTATCTGAATAATAAGAGTTGCCATCAGCTAATAATTCTATATTAGCCTTTAAATTATCAAAAGACAACATTACTCCCTTAGGATTTCCTGTTGTACCTGATGTATATATAATGAGCAAAGTCTTATCAGGCTCAGGGTCTTCAATAGGTTTGATATTATCAATAATAGCTGTATCCTTAAATTTATCAATAAAAATCATTTCAGGTTTATATTTTAAGTTATTTTTAGCTTCAATTATAGTTTTTTCAGTTTCTTTTGAGTAATATACTACTTCGGGTCTGCAATCATTTAATATATATGAAACATCCTCGGCTGTTGACATAAAATCAATTGGAACAGCTATCTTATTATCTATCCATGCTGAGTATAGAGCGTAAGCCCATTCAAGTCTGTTCTCTGCAAAAATAGCAATTTTTGTAATATTTTTGTTTTTATAGTGTAATGCATAATTTGCTGCATGGTTTAAAAGTTCCTGATATGAAACATTTGTATCTTTCAATATTAATGCTGGTTTCTTCAAATTGTTTAATAACATAGTTTTCTCCATATTTATTTGTTTATTTCTATCACAAAATAGTATTGTATAAGAAAAATGAGGGGAATTCAAGAATTAATTGAGCATTTGAAGATTAATAAATTTCTTCAATAAAATATAATTTAGTGTTTCCGGCAATTATCACAATTTTATGAATACTTCCAACTAAATTTTTCTCATATCTTGCAAGTTGTTTAATTGCATCATTTTTATATTTTTCTATCATATTTGTTTTCTTATTTTCAAGGTCTTCCTTTGTTATATATTTAAGCTCTATTATATAATTATCAGGTCTCATATCATCAAATAGAGATAAACTTGGTTCTAAAATTATATCAATATATCCCTTATTCTCTTCTCGTTCCGAACTTACCTTATAAAGATAAGACATATTCAAAAAAGCAAGTAAAAAGCCTTTTACACCAGCCTCTTTATAGATAAAATCTCTATTGGAAACAGCATTATAAAACCTATCAAAAATATAGTTTAAAAGTGGGAAAAGATCTCCATCATATCCAAGCCTGTTAAACATTTTACCATAAGCAGACGAATCAAATTCAAGACCTCCTGCCTCCTTTAATGATTTTTCTACAAAGCCCCATAACATTTTTTTTATAACCCTGTTTGGCACAATAAAATTATAAAACAAACCTCTTTTTTTATTAAATGTAATTAAACCAAGATAGTAAAGAAAAGAAACAAAATTATTATCATCTTCAATCTCTTTTATGGAAAAACTCTTTACAAACTCATATTCTTCGTCTCTTTCTTCAAGCAAATTTCTTAAAGCCTTAAAATTACCATTAAGCTTTTTTGCCTTTGTTATTAAAAATTTAAGTTTTTTATAGTCTGTTCTCACATTCTCATCAAGCATATTTATTGGTTTAATTTTATCCCTTAAATAAGTATGAAGATAATACAAAACCATATCTGAATTATAAAGTTTCTCTGTTCCTACACAAAACAAATAACTATTATACCAATCTTTCATGTCTTTTAATATTTCTGTTTTTTTTGTATTTTCTATTTCGTTCTGTTCAATATAATAATTAACTAAGCCTTGTAACTCATTTTGCGTAAATCCTGTCATATTAGCAAAAGAAGCTGATACTGATATATTATCTCCAATATTAAAACCACTCGTAACATCACTTAAAACAAGTGGACTTACACCTGTTATAAATAATCTCTCAATTGTTCTATTATCTGTTCCGTTTTTAATAACTGCAAAAAAACTCCTCAAAAAACCACCACCCTGTGTTGAGGATTTATATCTGTTTTCGCCATGTTCAATTAATATATTATTTGCAAGATTATCATATTCATCTATTAACAAATAGTATCTGACATTTAATTCATGCATTTTTGCAATAAAATTTTTCATCATAATTGAAGTATCTGTCGAATTAAAAATGTATTTTTTTATACTTTCAGTTATTTTATAACGCTCCTTATACTTATTTATAAAAAAGCTCAAACTATTTTTAACAGATGAGTAAAAACCTAATTTTACTAATTCCTGTTCTCCATCAGTTGGAATACCAGAAAAATTAAATTTTAGTACAGGATATAAATTTCTTAAACTTGTTGGGTTTTTATGTATCCATAAACCATTAAACAATTCATCAAACTGATTTTTTCTATCAATATCATAATAATGTTCAAGCATTGATAAAAATAGAGACTTACCAAATCTTCTTGGACGGAGAAATATAAGATACGCTCCACCAAATTCTTCAATTGTTTTTATAAATTCACTTTTATCAACAAAATAATAATTGTTTTGAATTATCTTCTCAAAATTTGATTCTCCATAAGGTATTCTTTTTAGCCTTTCCATACATACATTATAGTATTATTATTATTTTTATTCAATACATAATTTAATAAGCCTTTGAAAGTTTAAACATCAAGTTCATAAGAATGTTTAATAAGGGCATTGCCCTTGATGACATTTCTGATATTGCAGGTTTACCTAAGAAAGAAGTTAAAAAGATATTGGAGAATTGATAAAAATAAAGTTATCAAAAAAGTTAATTAACATTAAATAAATGGAGCTACTTAAAA
>JAOZTV010000161.1:3158-7321 GCA_029939015.1 Candidatus Aminicenantota bacterium | reverse complement strand
AGAACTTTACAATAATATATCAAAAAGACTGGGAAAAAAGAATTGTAAAAAAAAGAACGGACTTTGTAACCTCTGACCTTAATTCAAAGATTCAGATATTTAATAATGAAGATATCACACAATCTGTAAAAATCAGTTTTATTTATGATATGCGTTTAAAAAATTCATTTAAAAAAACAGCCTATCTTGAAGAGGTGTCATATATGGACAGAAAACTTGGTGATTTGATTTCATTTTTAAAGGGGAAAAAATTATTTAAGTATTCCACTTTTATCATAATGGGTGACCATGCAGAGGGATTTGAAGAATATAAAGGTCATATTGGTCATATACATTATTTGAATAAAGTCTATTCAAATGTACCGATGATAGTCTCCGGTTATAAGATAGATGAAAATGGAATAAAAAATCAATTAGTCTCAAATTTGAATATTGCTCCAACAATACTGGATATTGCAGGTATTAAAAAGCCTAAATACATGATGGGAAATTCATTATTAAAGAATATTGAAAATAAAAGTCTTTTTCTTGAAACCTATAGACCGCAGGCTTATTATAATTCCTTTTCTTTAATTGAATATCCTTATCAAATAATATATTTCCCTGAAAAAACAAATGCAGATAAATATGAATTCATTAATTTAGAGCAAGATAGATTTGGTGTAAATAATATAACAGGAAATGATATAATAAAAAAAAGGTTAATTAAGAAAATAAGAAAAATGGCAAAATTTTGTTTAAATAACAAAAAAGGTTCAAAAGTGATGTCCAAAAAGGACAAGGAAATACTCAGATCATTGGGTTATTTATAAAAAAAGGTGGAAAATGGATAAAATTAAAGCACCAAAAGGAACAAAAGATATATTTACTCCTGATATTGAAAAATGGCAGTATCTTGAAGAGAAGATAAAAGAGGTTTTCAACCGATTTTATTTTTCAGAAATAAGAACTCCAATTTTTGAACACACAGAATTGTTCTCAAGAGGAATTGGAGATGAAACAGAAGTTGTTTCAAAAGAGATGTACACATTTAAAGATAGAAAAGAAAGAAGTCTGACACTTAGACCGGAAAATACAGCTTCAGTTGTAAGAGCAGCTATTGAAAATAAACTTTTTGATGAACATTTTCCTCTCAGATACTATTATATTGGACCTATGTTTCGTTATGAAAGACCTCAGAAAGGAAGGCAGAGGCAGTTTCATCAGTTTGGTGTTGAGGTATTTAATGATCCGTCAGCAGAGGTTGATGCAGAGGTTATTCTTGTTGCCTACAAATTGCTTATTGACTTAGGAATTAATACAATAAATGTTGAAATAAATTCTGTTGGCTGTAAAAATTGCAGACCGGATTATCTTAAACTGCTGTCAGAAAAAGCAGAAATGGAGAGCGAAAAACTCTGTTCTGATTGTCAACGAAAGACAAAAACTAATCCCTTGAGAATTTTTGATTGTAAAAATAAAGGATGTATTGAAGTTGCTGATAATCTTCCAAAAATAACTGATAATCTTTGCCAAGATTGTAATACACATTTTGTTAAGTTAAAGGAAAGTCTGAATTTATTTGAAGTTCCTTTTTTTGTAAATACAAGACTTGTAAGAGGACTTGATTATTATACTAAGACAGCTTTTGAAATCACGTCTGAGGCACTTGGTTCACAAAATGCAATCTTAGGTGGTGGGAGATATAATGATCTTATTAAACAACTTGGTGGTAATGAGATTTCTGGTATTGGCTTTGCTGCAGGAATGGAAAGGGTGATACTGCATCTTGATAAGATTGAAAAAAAGAATAAATTAAAAGTTATTATTGTTTATCATTCAGAAAATGAAAAAACAGCTTCTTTAAAAATTGCGAAGAGATGTTGGGATTTAGGCTTGAATGCTTTTATTGATTATGGCGCTGGAAATATGAAGAAGCAATTTAAAAAAGGTGATAGGATAGAAGCTGATTTTGCATTTGTAATAGGTAAAGATGAGGTAGTAGATAGTATGATTTCAATAAAAAACATGAAAACAAGAGAGCAGGAAAAAATTAAAAATGAGGATTTGGAAAAATGGATAAAAAAGAATATTTAAAACGAGAAGTTTATTGTGGTAACGTAAGTGAAGAACTTGAAGGTAAAGAGATTACAGTTTATGGTTGGGTAAATAATAAAAGAGGACTTGGAGGTTTAACCTTCATAGACTTGAGAGATAGAGAGGGGATTGTTCAAATAGTAATAAATGAAACATTTAAAGAGCAGGAACTTGCTAAAACAATAGGAAAAGAATTTGTTTTATCAGTCAAGGGAAAGGTAATTAAACGTTCAAACCCAAATCCTGATCTTTTTTCAGGTAAGGTAGAGATAATTGCCGAAACTATAATAATTTTGGCAGCATCAAAATTACCACCGTTTTTTCCAGAAAATAGTGGAAATGTTTCTGATGAAATTAGATTAAAATACAGGTATCTTGACTTGAGAAATAGCAGGTTACAAAGAAACTTTAGAATTAGAAATGAAGTTACAAATGCGGTAAGAAGTCATCTTACAGAAAATGGTTTTTTTGATATTGAAACTCCAATGTTGAGCAAGGCAACACCAGAAGGAGCGAGAGATTATCTTGTGCCATCAAGGGTATATGGCGGAAAAGTTTTTGCATTGCCACAATCACCGCAACTATTTAAACAATTATTAATGGTATCAGGTTTTGAAAGATATTATCAGATAACCAGATGTTTTAGAGATGAAGATCTTCGTGCAGACAGACAGCCAGAGTTTACTCAAATTGATATTGAAATGAGTTTTGGCGAACCAGAAGAATTATTTGCAATTATCGAAGATATGGTAGTAAAAATATTTAAGATTGCAGGTAAGTCTGTTACAACTGGCTTTAGGCAAATAACTTATAAGGAAGCAATGGAGTCCTATGGCTCAGATAAACCAGATTTAAGAATTCCTTTTAAAATTAAAGATCTCACAGAAAGTGCAAAAAAACTTGGTTCAAATATTGTTGATGGAATAATTGAAAGTGGAGGCAAAATAAAAACAATTTCTATGCCTGATTCAAAAAAATATTCAAGAAAAATACTCGATAATATAAATTCCTATATCAGAGAAGTGGGTGGTAAGGGTGTTGTTTGGATAAAAAATACTGAAAATGGTTTTAAGTCCTCAATTAAAGCTGATCCTGAGAAATTATCTGAGCTTTATAAAGAGAACGAAATAGATACAGATAATATAATATTCATGATTGGTGATCAGGAAATGAAGGCTCTTACTTTAATGGGCCGACTGAGAGAATTCCTTGGCAAAGACTATATGGACAAGGATAAACTGGAATTCTTATGGGTTGTTGATTTTCCTCTCTTCTTCTATAATGAAGATGAAGATAGATTTGATTCAAACCATCATCCATTTACATCTCCATACTTAGATGAAGTTGGTTTATTAGAAACTGACCCAATAAAGGTCAGGTCAATAGCTTATGATTTAGTATTAAATGGTGTTGAAATTGGTGGTGGCAGTAGAAGAATAAATGATTTGGAATTACAAAAGAAAATATTTTCACTTTTAAATTTATCAGAAGAAGAAATAAATAATAAATTTGGTTTTTTCCTTGATGCCTTATCTTATGGTGCACCTCCACATCTTGGAATTGCTCTAGGGCTAGACAGAGTTTTGATGCTTCTTACCGATGAAGACTCAATAAGAGAGGTTATAGCATTTCCCAAAACTACTTCTTCACTCTGCATGTTGACAGGTTCACCATCAGAAGTATCAGATAAGCAACTAAATGAATTAAAAATAAAAATAATAAATTAACTCACTTAAAAGTGAAAAACATTCTGTGTCTTTCTGTGTATTCAGTGGTGAACAAAGATTTTTTATTGATGGAGAGTAAGAAATAGTCTAAAACTGACCACGGAGTACACTGATTGGCACTGAAAAAAACAAAAACATTCTGTGGTAAGAATAAGTTTTTGTTGAATCCTAATAAAAAAAATTAAAAAAAAGTGTGATATTTTTTTTTTTTTTGTATATAATATTATGTGTTATATTTTTTAGGAGGAGTTATGAAAAGAATTAGTCTATTTGTATTTATTTTAGTATTCGGATTATTAGGATTGCACAGTCAGTGGTATTCAAATTCTAATATACTACCTATTGTAAAAAAGGGTTCAA
>JAOZTV010000161.1:0-3058 GCA_029939015.1 Candidatus Aminicenantota bacterium | reverse complement strand
CACAGTCAGTGGTATTCAAATTCTAATATACTACCTATTGTAAAAAAGGGTTCAAATAATATTGAATTTGAGGTGAATTCATTAAAGAACGATATGGTTTTCTATATTCATTATCGGACTAAGGGTTCGGAAGGCTTTCAGGTAAGAAAAATGGATATTGATAAAGACGGTAGAGTGTATTATCGTCTATCTACTAAAAATCTTTATGGGAAAAAACTTGAATACTATATAACCCAAAATGGTGGAGCTAAGGGTAATAATATGACTCCTGTCTTCACTGTGACTAATTTTACAGGCAAAGTGTCTCCTTCAATATATTTTATGGCAGCTACTTCTGCTGATATGTCAGCAAAAAAAAGCAGAGAACATATTGTAAAACTTACTGCAAGTTTGTCAACAACCTCAAGGATTTCTGATAATTCAGAATATCCTGGGAAAAAATATGCTGCAAATGGAAATTTCAGGCTTTATAGAAACATCAATAAGGAAAAATATCAATTTGATTTTGATTCAAATTTTTCTTATATGAACGAAACAATGGAGAGTGAAAGCAAGGTAAATCTTTCAAATATGATGGTCAGGTATAAGAGAGGAATACATAAAATTGAAGCCGGTGATGTAACAATTTCAAATTCAGAGTTTACAACATCCTATATGAATAGACGTGGTTTTAGTTATATACTGGAACATAAATCTTTATATTTCAGTACCTTTTTTACTAATTCACAACAAAAAAAAGGATTTGATGGCTTTGGGATACCAACATCAGGAGGAAATATATTTGGAGCTGTTATTGGATATAAAAAAGGATATACGTTTGACATAAAAGGATTATTTATGACAGGTACAGACAATCTTGATAGTAAAACTATTTCAAGTACAGGTGATCAGTTTAGGAACGGTTCAATGATGTCTGTTTGGAGTTCATTAAATTTATTTCAGAATAAGTTAACCTTAAAAGGTGAATATGCAAAAAGTACATTTGGTAAAGGTGTGGATGAAGAAAGTATAGTTAAAGAATCAGACACAGCCTATCAGGGACAGATGAATTTTAACTATAAGATTCTGTCTGCAAATGCATCTTATAAAAAAATTGGAAGTAAATTTAATTCTATAGCAAATTTATTTCTTCAAAATGACAGAGAAGGATTAAATAGTGGCTTAACTTTAACAATTAAGACTTTTTCTATTGCACTAACCTATGCAGATCAAATAACATATAAGGAAAGCGTAATTCAACCGATGCTTAATACTAAAGACTTAACAGCAACATTTTCATGGATGCTTGGTAATTATATAAGACTTGGTGCAGATTATGGTACTAATAATTTGGATTATGATCAGTCAACAGGTCTTCAAACTGGCAGTAACGATATGAATACTATTAAATATGGTGGAAACCTTGCATTTATTGCAGGCTCAAATGGAATTAATTTCAGACTCGGAAAGACTGAATCAGAAACCTTTAGTTCAAACTTATCAGGTTCGGTAGGGATTAACTTAAGATTGGGAACTTTTTTTTCATTTAACCCATCTGTAAGTTATCAGGAGACAGAAAATTTTTCAGATGATTCGACTTCAAAGATGATGTCTGCTTTTGTAAGTTCTGAAATAACTTTTATTCCACAGATTTTTACAATCACACTTTCTGGTTCATATTCAAAAACTGATAATACAAACAGTAATTCAACTTCAATTTCGGCCAATGGTAGCTTAAATTTTTATATGGCAAAAATATTTAAAAATGTTATTCAACCAACGCTTTCATTAAAAACAAAATTTCAGCAATCTGAATACAGCGGAACAAAGACAGACAGCTTTGCAATATATCTTCAGGCAGATATAGCATTTTAGGGGATAAATATGAAGAAAAATATATTTTTATTGGTAATAATACTAGGACTTAATATGGCTGTTTTTTCTGCAATAGTAGTAAATAAATCAGGACCTTACTATGCAGGCGATAGCATTGGATTTAATAAAACATGCCATGAAGGTACATCTAGTACTAATACTTATTGGAACTGGGGTGATGGAACACCTAATACAACTCATTCTGATGACTTTGATTATGGATGGCAGTATCATTCATATTCAAAACCTGGAACATATACCATAACTTATTATCATGGAGACTATTTTGTTACACCTTTTCCTGATTGTTCACCTCAAACAGAAGCTTATACTATTACAATTGAAGAAAATAGATATATAACCTCTTCCCCACAATCTCCATTAGCAGGTCAACTAATTACCTTTACAGCTTATAATTTCCAGACTCCTGATAATATCAAATGGGATATGGGTGATGGAACAATTCTGAGTATTAATAAGCCTGTAAGAAGAGGGGGAAGAATTCTTGGAGGTAATAGCGTACAATATACCTATCATGCTCCGGGAAATTACACTGTAAATGCTCATGATGATAATGGAAATCAAAAAATACCTGTATCGCTTTCTGTTACTATTGCACAGCCGAATAGAAACATTGTATATTCACCTGAAACAAATATAAGGGTTGATCAACCTGTCTATTTTGGTGTTACAGGTTTTTTAACAAATGTAATAGACTGGAATTTTGGAGATGGTACTATTAACTCCAGTGCAGGCGTAACAATAATGCATAGATTCCAAACTGCTGGTACTTGGATGGTTACTGCTAAAGATTCTACTGTCAACCATACACCAGAACAAAAACAGATATTAATTCTGCCTGAGAACAGATCCTTAATAGTTTCAGCCCCTGAAATAAGGTTAAATGAGCCAATCCAGATTACAGCTATGAATTTTAGAGGCGATTTAATTCTTTGGGATTTTGGTGATGGGAAACAAGAATCGTCTGGCAATATTGTAAATCATATATATGAAAAAGATGGTACATATACTATAAAAGCAAGAGATGAGAATGGTGAGAGTCTGAAGGAATTTACAGCAACAATTATAGTCAGAGGTATAACCGATGAAGTACATCTTGAAATAGCCGAGATAAGGCTTGATAATGGTAAATATTATAAAGTTGTGCCAAGAAACTCCAAAGATTTAAAAGCAGTTTTAAGAA
>JAOZTV010000484.1 GCA_029939015.1 Candidatus Aminicenantota bacterium | reverse complement strand
GGTAAAATTAATTGTTTTTAATAATAAGCTTATAAATTCGGTAAACATGTTCTGCTTACAGCAAAATTTTTATCAATACCTGAAATTTCAACCACATAATTGCTGTTCTCAGTCTTATGAAATTTTTCAATATATTCCTTATTAATAATGGTTGAGCGATGAATTCTACAGAAATATTTTTTTGGCAACATCTCTTCCCAGCGTTTCATAGTTCTATATAATAACATATCATTTTCTTCAAAAACGCAGACTCGAGTGTAGTCACCTTCTGCTGAAACATATAAAATATTTTTTAATTTTATAATTCTCAACCCATCAAAGTTTTTTTCTATTAATTGATCGCTATAGGTTAAATCTTTTGATATATTCAACTTTTTTTTATTAAGAATTCTTTCCATTGTATTATTAAATCTTTTTATATTTACGGGTTTAAGCAGATAATCAACGGCATTGACATCAAATGCACGTAGGGCATATTCTGCATAAGCTGTTACAAAAACTACATCAGCCTTGATCTTTATACGCTTTAGTAAGTCAAATCCAGTCTCACCCATTAACTGAATATCAAGAAAGATTAAATCTATTTTATTTCTTTTAAGAACATCAACAGCTGAATCCACCGAATCTGCCTGATGTAAAATATAATTTTCATTATATTCATAAAGTCTATTTGTCAGTTCTTTTCTGGCAAAAAATTCATCATCTACAATGAGAACATTCAATATGCTCATAATTTACCCAATTTCATTATAGTTGTAACAATTCCATTTGTTTCACTCAAGTCAACACCATATCCCTTTCCATATAAAAGAGAAATCCTTTTTATTGTATTGGATAATCCTGTCCCAGTACCATTATCTTTGTTTTTCAGGCTTTTAATTATTTTTCCACTATTTTTTACTTCAACAATAATTTTATTCTCAACCTGTTTAATAGACAAAGATATCTTTAAGGTATCTTTACATGTTTCAGTTCCGTGTTTTACAGCATTTTCAACTATCGGGTGGATAATAAAAACAGGGACCTTTCTATTTTTAATACTTTCATCCAATTCAGTTTTTATTTCAATTTTATCTCGGAATCTTTTTTTCTGGATTTTCAGATAATCTAATACAGCTATGTACTCTTCTTTAAGAGTAACTTCTTTTTTTTTGGAATTATTCAAACTGTATCTTAAATAATCAGATAAATCTGTTATTATCTCCCTTGCTTCATCTTTATCATGATCAATTAATGCCATTATAGTATTTAGGGCATTAAAAAGAAAATGTGGATTTAATTGATAAGATAACATCTCCAGTTTTGCCTCTCTTGCTAGATTTATTGCTTCTAAAGCTTTAAATTTTTCGTCATCCCTTTCTTTTGAAAATTTAAGTCCAAAAAAAAGTCCTAAAAAAGCTAATAGAGTGAATATATTTAAAGCACTTCTTAAAATAAATCCTTTAATACTGAAATAGGGTTTTTGATAATATAAATAATAGTAGATCAAATCAAACAGTTCAAGAAATGATGATGATATTAGTAATCCAAGAAACAATATTAAGAGTCTTCTTTTATTTAAAGGATTGTAAAAATAATGTTTTTTAAACAAATAGAAAAGGAAAATTGTAAAAATTGAATATATAAAGTATTGATAAATTACAAATCCGATTATATAATTTAAAGAATCAGGTTTTGAATAAATCATAATGATTGCCCGTACTATTAAATAGATCATCCACATAAAAAAAATGTAAAAAGATGAGATGATTATTATTTTATTTTTCATTATTTTTTAAATGAGGTAAAATGATTTTAAAATAATATGTGTCTGGCATCTTTTATTAATTTTAATTTTATACACTTTTCAATATCTTTTCTGTTTTCATATTGAACCTCCGAATTTAATATATCAGATTGATTTGGTAAATAGTTAATGTTTTCGGTGAAGGGTAAATAGGGTCGGTGAAATCAATTATTTTTGCAATTGGCTCAAGTTTATAAATTAGGTAAACATGTCCTGCTTACAGCAAAATTTTTATCAACACCTGAAATTTCAACCACATAAT